>JAKADE010000465.1:486-3492 GCA_021820785.1 Pseudomonadota bacterium | reverse complement strand
CGCGATTCGGTGCGGCGAAGGCGCCCATGGAGATGCCCGTGAGCAGCAGGATGGCGGCGAACGCGCGGTAGCCGAAGTCGATCGGCAGCAGCATCAGCAGCGCCAGGCTGAGCGCCGCGCCGATCATGCCGCCCGTGGCGAAATAACGTGCGCCGAGCCGGTCGGAGAGAATCCCGGAGAGCGGACCGGCGATCAGGAACCCGGCGCTGAGCGGCAGCATGAAGATGCCGGCCCAGAGCGGGGTTTGCGCGAAGCTGTACCCGTGCAGCGGCAGCCAGACGCCCTGCAGCCAGATGATCAGCATGAACATCAGGCCGCCGCGGCCGATGGCCGAGAGGAACGTCGAGAGCGTGCCGAAGGAGAACGCCCGGATGCGAAACAGCGGCAAGCGGAACATCGGGGCACGGGCGCGCGCCTCGATGAAGCCGAAGGCGATCATGGCGGCCAGGCCCGCCCCGAGCAACCCGAGCACCTGCGGGCTCATCCAGCCCATGGCATGAGTGCCGGCCGGCTGGATGCCGAAGGTGATGCCGATCATGATCAGGGTCAGCCCGGTGGCGAAGGTGACATTGCCGCCCCAATCGACGGGGGTGCGCGTGCGCTGGCCGATCTCACGCAGCTTCCAGTAGGACCACAGGGTGCCGAACAGACCGAACGGCACCGACACCAGGAAGATCAGCCGCCAATGGATGGCCGCGAGCACGCCACCGAGAATCAGTCCGAGGAAGTTGCCGCTGATTCCGGCGACGTTGTTGATGCCGAGGGCGAGACCCCGCTGTTCGGGCGGGAACGCATCGGTGAGGATCGCTCCGGAGTTGGCCACGAGGAAAGCCGCTCCGATGCCCTGAACGACCCGGCCGACCACCAGCCACAGCGCGCCAACCTGGCCGGTGTACGGGTCGAGGGTCAGTGCGAGCGAGGCGACGGTGTAGATGATGAACCCGAGGTTGTACATCCGCACGCGCCCGAACATGTCGCCCAGGCGCCCGAGACTCACCACGAGCACGCTGGTGACCACCTGATAGCCGAGAATCATCCACAGCAGGTACAGCGTGTTGTGCGGCTTGAGAGGATTCAGGCCGATGCCGTGGAAGATCTCCGGCATCGCGATCAGCATGATCGAGGAATCGATCGTCGCGAGCAGCACCGCGATGGTGGTGTTCGAGAGCGCGATCCATTTGTAGCGCGACGATGCGGTGGGGGAGTCCATGGTGTGCTCGTGGAGTTCGGTGGGGCGGCTTGCCTGCACGGTGCGGGCAGTGCGCTGCGGTTCAGCGTTCGAGCAGTCGCTCGAGCAGTCCGATGGCGGCGGCAAGCGCGGCATGCTGCGGCGGATCGAGCCGGCTGGCGATGGCACGCATCAGCCAGTCCTCGCGCGCCGCGCGCGACGCCTGGATCCACTCATGGCAGGCGGGAGTCAGCGACAGCAGTGTCTGGCGTCCATCGTGCGGATCGGGGGCCCCGCTGATCAGACCGGCCGACTTCAGGGCCGCCACCGTCGCCCCCATGGATTGGGGCCGGATGCCCTCGGCGTGCGCCAGCGCACTCACCGTGGCCGGGCCCTCCCGATCGAGCCGCCCGAGCACCTTCATCTGCGTCCAGGTGAGCTCCCCGAAGTGCCCGTGCTCGCGCAGCCGCCGGGCGAGCTTGCCGCTCACGATGCGCAGCTGGGTCGCCAGGACGGCGACGGTCGGCTCGACAGGGACGATGGGTGCGGTCGACATGCCGGTAGGGTACCAGATATGAAGTTAACCTGAACAGTTATCTGAACAGATTACCTTCATAAGTCCGGCGGCCTCGAATGCGCGGGAATATTGCTATGAAATTTCAAAGGGTTGGCCGTGGTGAGATTCCGATCCGCACCGATCGAGCGACGCTCTGGTCCCTGTTGACACTCAAAAAACATATCGTAAGATATATCGGTCGTTAATTAGGACACTTCATCATGCAAAGACATTTTCATCATCACGCCGGCCACCGCGAAGGCCTCGAGGCCCGCTTCCACCTGATGGGGCATCGGCACGGCGGGGGATTCGGGCATTTCCACGGCTTCATGGGCGGTATGGGTATGGGCGGCGGTGCCTTCCGCGCCGGCCGGCGACTCGCCTCCGGGGACCTGCAGCTGGTGTTGCTCGCGCTGCTCGCCGAGCAGGCCCGTCATGGCTACGAGCTGATCAAGGCGCTGGAGGAGCGCTCCGAGGGCTTCTACACGCCGAGCCCCGGCATGGTGTACCCGGCGCTCACCTGGCTGGAGGAGATGGGGTACGCGAGCGTCACGCCCGAGGGCGCGAAGAAGCTCTACGGCATTACCGAGGCGGGCAGCACGTATCTGAGCGAAAACCGTGCGGCGGCTGACGCGATGCTGAGCCAGATCGCCCAGGCGGGCCGCAAGATGGGGCGGGTCCGTGAGGCCCTCGGCGCTCTGGAGGAGGATGAGCAGAGCGGCTGGCGCGAACTCTCGGCGGTGCGCGAGACGCTGGCCCAGGCGCTGCGCGAGAAGCGCCACAGCTCGGCGGAGGAGAAGCGCCGCATCGTCGAGATCCTCAAGGAGGCCGCCGCGCAGATCCGCGGCAAGAGCTGAGCGCGCCGATCCGCGCGGTCCGAGGCGGCCGCGGGACCGTTCACCAGAAGTACAACTGCAGCGTCAGGGGCGCTCGAGCGGGCGGAATCCGCTCGAGCGCCGCGCGGTGATCGAGGTAGTTCCCGGCGCAGCGCTGCAGCAGCGCGTCGACCTCGGACAGTTCGTAGCGCGCCTCCTGCGCGCTCGGCGGGCGCAGCGCCTGGGGCTGCGGGAAGATGCCCATGCCGGCGAGAATCGCGAACCACGACATCACCGGATAGCCCTGGCCGAATTCCTGGGCGCGCAGGCCCGGCACGATGCTCTTGCCCGTCACCCAGAGCGAGAGAATCTTCTTCAGGTTGTCCGACAGGTCCATGTTGGCCGCATTGGCCCGCCAGTATTCGGTATCGGTGCGCGAATTGGTCTTGTAGTGGGTGCAGATGTAG
>JAKADE010000465.1:0-476 GCA_021820785.1 Pseudomonadota bacterium | reverse complement strand
CATTGAATCGCTGGCGCGCCTCCTCGTTCAGATCGCCCCGCTCGAGCAGCGCGAGGAAATTCATCGCCATGTACTGGATCACCATCAGGGCCGTGGCCTCGAGCGGTTCGACGAATCCCTGGGCGAGACCGATTGCCAGGCAGTTGGCCTGCCAGGGCGATGTGACCCGGCCGACCTTCATCTTCACGTGGCGTGCCTCGAGGTCCGACTCGAGCAGCCCGAGATGTGCGCGCAGTTCGGTTTCGGCCGCATCGGCGCTGCAGAATTTCGAGCTGTATACGTACCCGTTGCCGTAGCGGTTGGTGAGCGGAATCTTCCAGGCCCACCCGTGCTTCAGGGCGGTGGAGCGGGTTTCGCTCGGCAGCTGCTCGCCGAGCGGCGAGGGCATCGCCACCGCCGCATCGTTGAACAGGTTGTTCTGGAAGCTGATGAACGGGACCTTCAGGGCCTGCTGCAGCAGCAGGCCTGCGAACCCC
>JAKADE010000464.1 GCA_021820785.1 Pseudomonadota bacterium | reverse complement strand
ACGCCCCGATCCCGAGCAGCACGCCCGGGGTGTTGAAGGCGAGGAACGTCCGGTAGTCGAGTTCGAACGCGCCGGCCAGCGCCGGTGTGACCCAGGAGAGCGGGCCGGCGAGCCGGGCCCAGAACACCGCGCTCGCGCCGTGGCGGCGAAAGAATTCGCAGCCGCGCATCCGGATCCGCAGCACGGCGCCGGCGGCGGGCCGCGCCAGGAGTCGCGCGCCGCAGCGCCGCCCCAGCCAGTAGCTCGAATGGTCCCCGAGCAGCCCGCCGGCCCACAGGGCTGCTGCCACCGCCTCCAGGTTAAGCGCACCGGCGCCGGCGAGCATCGCCCCGCCGAGCAGGAACGCCTCGCCCGGCACGAACAGCGAGAACGGCAGCACCGTCTCGAAGTACGCCCCGAGGAACAGCACCGGGTAGGCCCACGGCCGGTGCGCGGCCAGAAAGGCGAGCAATGCGCGCAGTGCGCCTGGGTCAGCGGACGACATCGTAGGCGCGGTGGATCTTGCAGCGCAGCGGCAGCAGCGCCTCGAACAGCCAGCGCATCCCCTGACGCAGGTAGCCGCGCGCCGCGAAGCGGCGGGTCGAGGTGCTCACCTGGTCGGTGGACAGAAAAAAGAAACGCCCGTAGCGGCGGCACTCGTGGATGAAGGCCAGATCCTCGGCGAAGTTCAGTCCCTCGTGAAACCCGACACCGCGGGCGATCGAGGTGCGGGCGATCTGGATGGAGTAGGAGCTGCGCGTCACGCGGTGGATCAGGTCGTAGAGCGCGAACCAGAGGTGTGCGTAGAGCGGCGCACCGCGATGGGGGCGCACGGCCGTGGTGCCGACGCCGAGGCCCGCTTCGCTGCGACGGTTCAGCCAGGTGTTCAGCTCGTGCAGGAAGTGCCGGCCGAGCCGGGTGTCGGCATCGCAGAACACGGTCCATTGGGACTGCGGCGAGAGCGCCCGCAACCCCGCGTTCTTGGCGAAGGAGACGCCGCGCTCGCAGCGCAGCACGCGGATGCGGCCCGCCGTGGATGGCTCGGCGGCGAGCCCTAGGGCGATCTGCGCGGTGGCATCGGTCGAGCCATTCTCGACCACGATGATCTCCATGCGCGCCGCCGGATAGCGCTGCGCCAGCAGTGCGCGCAGCGTCGCGCCGAGTTCCTTCTCCTCGTTGTGTGCCGGCACGATCACCGAGATGAAGTTCTTGTGCACGAACGGCTCGATGCCCTCGCACAGCCGCCGAAGCGAGTCCGCGGTGCGCCACGGCGGCTCGAACGGCGCGGTGCGGGCGCACTCGTGCAGGGCGAGGCGCAGGTCCGGGGCCTCCTGGGTGCGGCTGACGAAGTAGCCGCGACTGGCGAGGTGGTAGGCGAGGTATTCCTGTTCGGTCTGATTCGGCGTCGGGATGAGCACGGCGCGCTTGCCGTGCTCGATGAGGTCCATGATCGTGGTGTAGCCGGCTCGGGTGATTACGCAGCGGGCACGGCTGAACAGCTCTTCGCGCAGCGCACCGCTGGCGACTGCGTGTATGGTCAGGTCGTCACGCTGCAGCGCGGCGTATTCGGCCGCACTGGCAGCGGCGTTGCCCAGGATGAACACTTTGTGTCCGGGCAGTGCGGCCGCCTCGGCGAGCAGCGAGCGGATGAATGCGTCCTTGTGCTCGAGCAGGTAGCCGCTGATCACGAACAGGTAGTCGATGTCGGCGACGACCTCGCGCTGCGGATAGGAGGAGAGCAGGCCGACGAACATGTGCCGGCAGCGGTGCAGGTTGTGCGAGTGGGCGAGATTGCCGGCGAGGTTCGCATTGGGGTACGGAAAATCCGGGATGAACACGCCATCGAAGCGGCGCAGCGCCGCGACGTTGATGTGGCTGGTGAGCCAGGAGATCTCGCGCAGGCCGCGAGGTGGCAGGAACGCGATCTGGTGGGTCAGAATGAACGAGGGCGTAGCCCGGCTGTGAAAGCCGTAGCGACCATCGCTGAAAATCAGGTCGTAGTCGGGGGCGAGGGCGCGCACGGTGCGCCGTTCGCGGCGAATCAGCCGCCAGGTCTTCACCAGGTCGAGCGCCAGGTAGGCGTACAGCCGCCAGCCGCTGCCGCGCTCGAGCGGCGGATAATCGGGCATCTCGTGAAACTGCACCGCGGCCTCGTCCCGAAGCTCCAGGCGCAGGAAGGCGAGCGCGTTGCCGGCGCTCACGACCGTGACGGCGTAACCGCGCCGCAGATACTCGCGGATCACGACCAGCGTGCGCGTCGCATGACCGAGTCCGAGCGAACTGACCGCGAACAGGGCGCGCGGCGCGCTGTCCGGGACGCCTGGGTTGCTATGCACCGTTCGGCCGGGCCTCCGCCTGAGGCTGCAGATGAGGTGGAATCGGGCGCTTGACTGCCGCTGCCGCGCGGGAGGCGCCGTGCCGCGCGGTGGACCCTGGAGGTCAGCCACGTGACTGTCTGCGCCGCGACCTTCACGGCGGGCGCAGTCTAGCCAGCCGATGTTGCAGGTCTATGAATGATGCCGCTCACGCGCCGCTCAGGCGCGAGATGCGCGCGATGCGCGCGAGCGGCGGCGGGTGTGAGTCGTGAAATCCGCTGTACAGCGGGTCGGGCGTGAGCGTGCTGGCGTTGTTGCCGTAGAGCTTCACGAGCGCCGCGGCCAGTGCGCGCGCATCGGCATGCGCAGCGGCAAAACGGTCGGCGGCATACTCGTGACGGCGCGACCAGAGCGCACTCAGCGGGGTGGCGAAATACAGCACCGCGGGTGCCGCGAATGCGAACAGCAGCAGCGCCGCGTGTGCCGAAGGGTGCGTCACGCCGAGGGCATGGTAGAACGCCGGCTGGCGGGTGAGCCAGCCGAGGAGGGCGAATGCGGCGAACATCATGGCGATCGAGGCGGCGAGCCGGGTGCGCACGTGGTGCAGGCGAAAGTGACCGAGCTCGTGGGCGAGCACCGCCTCGATCTCCCCCGGCGCGAGCTGCTCGAGCAGCGTGTCGAAGAAGACGATGCGTTTGTGACGCCCGAAGCCGGTGAAGTAGGCGTTGCCGTGCGCCGAGCGGCGCGAGCCGTCGACCACGAACACGCCACTCGCGGTAAAGCCGCAGCGCTCGAGCAGCGCCTCGATGCGCCCCTTCAGCGCCACATCCGCCAGCGGCGAGAAGCGGTTGAACAGCGGCGCGATCAGGACCGGCCACGCCCAGGTGAGCAGCAGCGTCAGCACCACCCAGCCGCCAAACGCCCACAGCCACCAGGCAGTTCCGGCGCGCATCATGAGCCACAACGCCGCGAGCACCACCGGCACCCCGAGCAGCAGCGCCAGTGCGATGCCCTTGACGAGGTCGAGCACGAACAGCCGCACCGTCGTGCGGTTGAAGCCGAAGCGCGCCTCGAGCACGAAGGTGCGCCACAGCGACAGCGGCAGAGTGACGAGCATCACCACGGCCGCGACCGAGCCGATGACGGCTGCGCCGCGCCACAGCTCGGACGCGCCGCTGCGCAGCCACAACGCATCGAGCGCGGCAATG
>JAKADE010000463.1 GCA_021820785.1 Pseudomonadota bacterium | reverse complement strand
CCGTCAGATGAATAGCCACCACGACCAGTAGCAGGTCGAAATTCGCGGCATGCCAATGGGCGAAGCGGCGGCCGGTGCTGAAGGAGACCCATCGGGAGAGCGGTCCGGAGGCGAAACCGTCGACATTGACGGCGAACAGGCCGAACGTTGTCTGCGTCAGCAGCAGACCGACCATGGCGAGAATGCTCAGCGCGCCGAGCGGATTGTGGCCGAGGGGCGCTGCAGCCGCGTCGTCACCGCGTGCGAAGAGCTTGCGTACGTAGCGGAGCGTGGCACCCGGCCCCCGCACGAAATGACCGAACCGGGAGGTCTCTGCGCCCCAGAACCCCCAGGCCAGGCGGAACCACACGGCGGCGAGCATCCCGTACCCGGCGAGCCGGTGCCATTGCATGTGATCGCTCTTCGCGGTCCACCAGCAGATGGCGAACAGAGTCACGATCGACCAATGTGCGAGCCGGGTCGGCAGGTCCCAGACCCGGACCTGCCGAGCGGCCGTCATGTGTTCCGCCACCGCGCTCTACCACCAGCTGCCGTGGGCGCGGAACCGGCTGTGACAACTACCGCACGCGTGACCGAGCGCGCGTGCATTGACCATCAGTGCACGCCGATCATGGCGCGCGGCAGCCTGAGTCAGACCCTGGGCTCGCACCAGCAGCACGTGAGCGGCTTCGGCGAATCCCTGCGGGTTCTTCCAGATGGCGGCGCTGGCCCGGGTCTTCACGCCATGGCCCTGTCCGCTGCCGGGCGGAAACCAGCTCGGCAACTCGGAGGCCAGACGTTCGAGCCTCTGTGCGTCGCTGCTGATTGCGGTCCAGTTCAAGCGCGATCTCCCGAACTGATCGCGCAGCGATTTGGCGGTTCGGCCCAGCATGCGGAAATGTTCCTGGCGAGCATGCACGATCTGGGGAAGCCCCGCGGCGCTGGCGCTGCCGAGTGCGCCGATGAGCATCGCAGCGCTGACCAGAACGACTCGAACGCGATCACTATTGTTCAGGATTTGGATGAAGCGCATGGTTCTCGACTTTCAATGGACACGATAGGCAGGGAGCGGCAGCCCGGATTGCGGAACCGGACCATTCTGTTCAACTCAGGGATCACCGGATCGTCGCCCGCAGCAACGCCGTCGTGCTCAGAGCGCGGATTCGGCTGCGTGCGGGGACGGGTCATAGAATACAGAACCTTCTGCTCGCATGAGGCGGATTCGTGCCGCGCCGCTGTCGGCGCGGACCGACATGGGGCGCGGCCATAAGTTCTTCGCGGCGTCTACGGGTCTCGCGCACGCATGAGCAGGATCGGGAGTCGAGGGAGTCCACGGGACGGATTTCGGGAATCATTCGCAGAGGATGCCGTTTCGGTGGACACGATCGGGTGGCAATTGGACCTCTGTGAAGCCCACGAGTTCGCCTTGCGCGAGCCCTGAACTTCTCAGGCGTGCTCGGGAAAGGGCGTCGCCGTGGTATTGCTGCCGAGGGTCAGAGGGAAAGATGCCGCGTCGGTTCTTCCTCGGCGCGGTACGGCGCACCAGATGCGCGACGTGCGCGCTCAGTTGCGGTGACTCAGCAACATCCTCACTGGACAATCCGACGTCCCAGCATAGTGCGGATTTGTGACAGTCGTGAGTCACCGTCGCACAGTCGGCCGGTGCGGATTCGACGGACGACTTGTCGTGGTGGCGGGCTCCGCTCCGCGCCGGCAGCGCCCGCGCCCGAACGGTGTGCCGCGGAGGTACTACGGACCGCACGGGAGCGTGTTCCAGCTACGTGATGCGGTGAGTGTGACCCGGGACTGGGGACGTAATGCTTGGCACTCAAAAAACGTGCAGGCATGCCAGGACGAGCAGGAACTCGACGCAGTCGCTGACGCTGTGGCCGATCATGGGCGCGATGATGCTTTGGGACTTCTCGAGCCAGTACGCATAGAGCACGGCGATCGCAAACGCATAGATCTGTTGCCCCAAAGCCAGGGGCCATGAGACGACGAAGAAGCTGGTTGCGTGCAGCAGCGCGAAGATGATCGCGACGATGATGCCCGCCCAATTCATGGTGAAGCGGCCGAAGCGCACGGTGCCGGGCAGCGTGACGGACAGGTATGTGACCAGCAATGCGCGGGTCGGAATCTCCTCCGTGGGTCCGACGTAGCCCTCGAAGGCAAGCCAGCGCCAGACGTCACCCCGGTGCAACGGGTAACCGGGGGGCCAGCCGGCATGCGCGAAGTTGTGCGACAGTAATTGCGGAGCGTAATCGACCAGCCACATCAGCACGCCGAACGCCGCACTGGTCCACACCGCGGGCCCGATATACGTGCGTCCCCGAGGCCAGTGCAGTCCATAGTCTGCCGGCGCAAACCGGAATTTCAGCGCCGCGATGGCCATCAGTCCGAGGAGCAGCATGAAGGTGTGCTGCACGAAGACCCACTCCACGAGCGACTCTTTCGGCGTCGCGGTGTTGAAGACCCGCGCGGATAGCATCGCCAGGGCCCTGCCGCCGAATACGACGGCGATGCTCAGACCCACAGCCACAAGCAGCGGGCCCGGCATCAGTCGGAATGGCGTCTCGGCGCTTGTTTCGCCCGTATTCATGCGGCAAGGGTACCGCTACGACCTCGGTGGCGTCTTCAATCGACTTGCGGGTGTGCGCAGCCGGGCCGGACCGTGAGCCTCATGGTCCGGTGGCCTGCAGAGTCTGTCCGACTGCGCGCCCACTGTACGGCCCGCGGACACCAAACGCTCGGGTGGCCCGGATCTCAGGCGTCAATAAAATTGGTTCTTCTCCCGTTTCCGGGTTAGCTGAACGCGGGGGGTGAGGCGAACGGCCGCCACTGCTAACTTGGTGTTACCAGGCACTAAGAAGGCAGGAGGGCGACCGTGGCCCCAGAAGAGTGTATTTCCGCTCTCGGCGGGTGGGAAGGGTACGAGCTATGCGGGTGGCGCCAGGAGCGCCGTGGCGAGAGCAGCTGGTGCGTGCTGCGGCTGCGGCGGGATCGGAGCCGGCCGGCGTACTGCAGCGGATGCTGGCGCGAAGCGCCAGCATTGCATGATACGGAGTGGCGCACCGTGCGGGATTTGCCGATGTTCGAGCACGCCGTGGAGCTTGAGATCCCACGGGTCCGGGTCGCCTGCCCGCACTGCGGGCCGAAGCTCGAGCTGCTCGGGTGGCTCGATCCGTACGCGCGGGTGACCCAGCGGCTGGCCGAGAGCGTCTCGCGGCTGTGCGCGGTGATGTCGATCCGGCACGTGGCCGATTACTTCGGGCTGAACTGGAAGACGGTCAAGAACATCGACAAGCGCTCGCTCGAGCAGCGACTGGGCCCGGTGGATCTGAAGGGGGTCACGGTGATCGGCATGGACGAATTCGCGATCCAGCGCGGGCACCGCTACGCCACGGTAGTCATCGAGCCGGCCCGCAAACGAGTCCTGTGGGTCGGGCGGGAGCGCTCTCGAGAGGGGATACGGCCGTTCTTTAAGCTGCTCGGCCCAGAGGGATGCGCGGCGCTCGAGGCGGTGGTCATGGA
>JAKADE010000462.1 GCA_021820785.1 Pseudomonadota bacterium | reverse complement strand
GTTCACGCTGCAGCCGGCCTTCGGGATCACCGCCGCGGGGCTGAGTCCGACGGTGAATCTGCAGAATCCATTCACGGCGGCGCAGATCTTCCCCGATCGCATGGCGCAGGAGTTCTACGGCTCGGTGAGCCAGCACCTCGGTGCGAACGTCGAGCTGTTTGCGCAAGGACGCTACACGGCACGCAATACCACGCTCAGCACCCGTCCGGATGCGACGGTGCTGCAGGTGCCGCCGAGCAATCCGTATTACATCAATCCCTACCCCGGCGTGCCCTATACGCTGGTGGCCTACAACTTCCTGCCACAGCTCGGGCCGACGCGCTTCGGCAGCCGCACCCGGGTCTACATGGGCACCGCCGGGGCGACGTTTCGTCTCGGCGACCGCTGGCAGATGACCGTGAGCGAGTCCGGCGGCAAGCAGATCCTCACGGACCACGAATACGGCGTCACCAATCCGGCGACACTCGCCGGACTGCTCGCCGATCCGAACCCGGCGAGTGCATTCAATCCGTTTGCGCTCGACGGATCGCTGAATTCCGCGGCGGCCACGGCCGCGGCCGAGACCTATTACGCGCATTCGGCGTCCGGCATCCAGTCGAGCGATGCCGTCGCCAACGGGCCGCTGGTGCGCCTGCCTGCAGGCGAAGCGAAGCTCGCCGTGGGCTTCGAGCGGCGTACCGAGACGCTGGAGATTGCCCGTACGCCGGCGCTGAGCCTGCAGAACGTGCCGCAGGTGCAGCATTTCAGCCGGCAGGTCGTCTCCGTGTTCTCGCAGCTGCACGTGCCGATCCTCGGCTCGGCCGCGGACGACACGCACACCCCGCGGCTGGTGCTCGACCTCGCGGGGCGCTACGACCACTACAGCGATTTCGGCGGGACCTTCAACCCGACGGCCCGGCTGACGTGGACGACAACCCAGTGGCTGAAGCTGCACGCCAGCTGGGGCCGTTCCTACCGGGCGCCGAAGCTCGATGATCTCTACGACACGTCGCAGAACATTGCCGGTCTGGTCTCGCTGCTCGATCCGGCCGCGCCGACCGGACGTTCTCTGGTGCTCGCAGAGCAGGGCTCGAACCCGAAGCTGCGCGAGGAGACCGCCCGGACCTGGACATTCGGGGTGGACCTCTCGCCCTGGCGCGGTGCGCAGTTCTCCTTCACGTTCTACGATATCAACTACCGCAACCGCATCGAGCAGCCCGCCGCCGACGATCCGTTCGGCATCCTGCAGCACGCGACCGAGTGGGCCCCGGTCATCACCCGCAACCCGAGTCGCGCGCAGATCGATGCGATCTGCAACGACCCGCAATACATCGGTTCAGTGGCGGCCTGTCTGGCCAGTCAGCCGGCGGCGATCGTGGATCTGCGGCTGGCGAATCTCGCCACGACGCGCACCCGCGGGGTGGATATCGATGCACGCCAGCGTCTGTTGACCCGCTGGGGTCATTTCAAGCTCACGGTGCGCGGCGAGGACGTTCTGGCGTTCACCCAATCGGTGACGCCGAACTCACCGGCGACGAGCATCCTCGACACCGTGGCCAATCCGCTCGCGGTGCGCGTGCAAGGTACGCTCGACTGGAGTCGGCACGGGGCGGCGGCGCCCGGATGGAGCGGGGCGCTGATCGTCAATTACACCGGTTCGTATCACAACCCGGGCAGCACGCTGCTGCCGGACGTGCCGCAGTGGACCACCCTGGATCTGTATGCCCGCTACCGACTGCATCCGGGGCGTCTGGGGCAGACGACGCTATCGATAAATGCGGTGAACGCGCTGAACCACGATCCGCCGTTCGTCGACGGATTGTTCGGTTACGACCTCGCGAACGTCCAGGCGCTCGGACGCGTGCTCAGCCTCGAGATCTCGCAGCGCTGGTGACCCGCGGCCCGGTGCGCGCGCCGCAGGCCCTCAGAAGTATTGCCAGCCGATGCCCGTGTCGTATTTGGCGCCGAGCACGCCGCCCTGCGTGGCCGTGACCGGGTCGAGTTCGATGAGTTCGCTGGTCTCTGTGTCCGGTGCGGCCGCTTCGGCAGGCTCGCTCGGGCGGGGCATCTGCGGGGTCGGGGTGCTCATGGCCGGGCTCCTTCGGTATCCGGGGACCTGCAGGGGCAGATCGCGCCTGCCGCGAGCGGCGCAGGCGCCCGGATCCTAGCGCGAATCGGTCCAGGAGAACATTTTTTGCCGCCGGAGGGGGGGGAGTGACGTCCCGGTGCATCTTAAGCACCAAGGAATAGGGAATGGACAAACGATTCGGCGAGATCAGGCGGTTCCCGCGGTCGGCGGGAACGGAAGCGTTCTTCGAGCAACTGTGCCGGGCTCATGAGGCGCAGCTGCTCGCCTATCTCACGCAGATGCTCGGTCGCGCGGACCTGGCGCGCGAGGTGGCACAGGACACCTACGAGCAGATGCACCGGATCTACCGTCCGGATCAGGTGCTTTTCCCGCGCGCCATGCTCTTCAAGGTGGCGACGAACTTCGCCCTCATGCACCTGCGGCGGCGGCGGCTCGAGAGTGCGGTGCTGGCCGGGCCGGGCGGGATGGAGGCGGTGGCCGACGAGGCGAGCGGGCCGGACCGGCAGGTCATGGCCGAGCAGCTCGCGCAGCGCCTGGCGTCCGTGATCCAGAACCTCAGCACGCCCCTGCGCGCGGTGTTCGTGCTGGCCCACGTGCAGGGCAAGTCGCGCAAGGAGATTGCCGCGCAGCTCGGGATATCCGAACGGCGCGTGGACAAACGCATGACGCGCGCATTGAAGCAGTGTCGGATGCAGTTGTCATCGCAAGGCATTGATCTGGCGGAGGTCGATTGAAACTCGGCGCACTCCTCGAATGGTGGCGGCAGCGACGCGCACGCGCTCAGGCGGCGGCGTGGCTGACGCGCATGGGCCGCGGCCTGACGCCCGGCCGTCAGCGGGCACTCGAACACTGGCTGGCCAGCTCAATTAATGCCAAGGAATTCAGTGAGCTGCGCTCGATTCTGGATGTCGCGGCCGAGCTGCGGGGGCCGATGCGGGCCGCGTTGATTGCGACGGTCCCGGAGCATCCGCGCCGCACACCGCTCGGCCGCGGCGCACGCTGGCTGACCGCAGCGACCGCGACGGCCATGGTGGCTGCGGCGAGCGCCGGCGGTCTGTGGCTCTGGAACGGCGGGTACCTGCCACGCACCTATCAGACCGGCATCGGCCAGATGCACAGCGTCGTTCTGCCGGACGGCAGCGTGGCCTACCTCAATACCAATACGGAGCTGCGCTGGGTGGGCAGTCCGGATGACCGGCGCGTGGAGCTGCTGCGCGGGGAGGCGTTCTTCGAGGTCGTGCACGACCCGACCCGCCCGTTCCGGATCCTCCTCGCGCGCAGCGAGGTGGAGGTGCTCGGCACGCGGTTCGATGTCTACCGCAAGCGCAACGGGGAAGTGCGCGTCACGGTCTTGAGCGGCACGGTCTCGGTGGAAGGACTCGGCGCCGGCGCCGGCGACCGTCCCTCCTGGATGCGCCGGCTCACGGCCAATGAACAGATCGAGTAC
>JAKADE010000461.1 GCA_021820785.1 Pseudomonadota bacterium | reverse complement strand
CGAGACCCTGGACGCAGCCGCCCGCGCCCATCCGACGGCATTCCTGGATCGAATCGGTTGGGGCGCAGACGCCGCTGAGCTGCGTCAGTTGCAGCGGCTCGGCGCCACCCGGTTCCTCGAGCGTCAACTGAATCCGCATGCGCAGGCCGACATGCCGGCGCCGATCGCCCAGGCGCTCTCCCAGTTGCCCGTCCGCGCACCGCTCGAGACGTGGATGCCCCGCCTCGTGGTCGCAGAGCGGCGTCTGCGGCGCAACCGACGCGGGTCGCGAGGCACCCAGGCTGACGCGCAGACGTTCCAGCGCGAGCTGAAGGCGTTGCATCGGCGCATGAACGCGCTGACTCGAGAGGCCATGGACGATGAGCTGCTGCGCGCCGTCTACGGGCACGACCAGCTGCGCCAGCGCCTCATCTGGTTCTGGATGAATCATTTCAATGTGTTCCGCGGCGGAAACATCGGCCCGATGATGGATGACTATGTACGCAGGGTCATCGCACCGCACGCCCTCGGCCATTTCCGCAGCCTCCTGCAGGCGACGATGTTCTCCCCGCAGATGCTGCTGTACCTGAACAATGCCGAAAATCATCGCGGCCACATCAACGAGAACTACGCCCGTGAGGTCATGGAGCTTCATACCGTCGGTCTCGGCGCCGATTACACGCAGCGTGACGTGACCGACCTCGCGCACGTGTTGACCGGACTCGGGGTCGACTTGATCGACAGACCCGTCCGGGTGCGACCGGCGCTGCGCGGCTGGCTCTGGCAGCGTGGCCTGGTGGTATTCAATCCCGCCCGGCACGATCCGCAGCCCGAGCGCGTCATGGGCCACACGTTCTCGGGGCAAGGTGTGGGAGAGATCCAGCAGGTCATCACCCTGCTCGCCGATGATCCGGCCACCGCCCGTCACATCAGTGTTGAGCTCGCGCAGTATTTCGTCGCCGATCATCCCTCCCCGGCCCTGATTGCCGCCATGGTGCACACCTGGCAACGCACTGACGGGGACATCCGCGCTGTGATGCGCACCCTGCTGACGAGTCGTGAGTTCAGCGCGAGCCTGGCGCATCCTCAATTCAAGGACCCGATGCGCTATCTGATCTCCGCCGTGCGCGCTAGCGTTACCGGACGGATCATCACCCATCCGCAGCCGCTCATCGGCATGCTCTACCGGCTGGGAGAGCCGCTCTATGGTCGAAAAACCCCCGACGGCTATCCGCTCGACGCCGACGCCTGGAGCAGCCCGGGACAGCTCACGGTGCGCTTCGCCCTGGCGCAGCAGCTGGCGGCCGGCGCACCGGTTCTGTTCAGGTCAAGTGGCCGAGGGTCGCGAGCGCGCTTCGAAACTGCCACCACGGTCGCCGGATGGCGGCGGCCACCGCCCCCTGACCTTGAGCGCAGCGCCGTATTCGTCGCAAGCGAGCCGTCCCTGAGTCGCGCCACCCGGACCGCCCTGGCGCAGACCCGTCGTCGCGTGCGCTGGAACACCTTGTGGCTCTCCTCGCCGGAGTTCATGACCGAGTGAAATTCTCCCCGCTACCAGCCGAGAGGGTTTAGCCATGCATCGTCGCCATTTTCTGCAATCCGCGGTCGCGTCGTGTCTGCTGCCGAGCGCGCACGTCTGGGCAGCCGGTGCTACGGCGGGTCCCAAATTCGTATTGGTATTCCTGCGCGGCGCCTACGATGCGACCAATGTGCTGGTGCCGTATCAGAGTGATTTCTACTACGAAGCGCGCCCCCATATCGCCGTGCCGAGACCGGGAAGCGGTGCGGACGGAGCATTGCCCCTGGATGCGGATTGGGCACTGCACCCGGCACTGCGCTTAAGCATGCTCCCGCTCTGGCAGCGCAAGCAGTTGGCGTTCGTGCCCTTTGCGGGCACGCGGGACATGACGCGCAGCCACTTCGAGACCCAGGACCACATTGAACTCGGACAGGGTCCGCAAACGCACGATTTCAATGACGGATTCCTCAACCGTCTCGTACAGCAACTCGACGGGCGCGCCCGACCGATTACGTTCACGGCGGAAGTTCCATTGTCGCTTCAGGGTCCGGCGCGAATTCCCAATATCGTGCTCAACCACCCTGTGCGTGCGCAGATTGCACCGCGGCAGCAGGCAAAGCTCGAGCAGATGTGGCGCGACACGTCGCAGGCGGGTGCCGTTGCAGAAGGCTTCTCGGTACAGGGCGAAGTACGACATGACATGGGAATGGGCCGCTGGGCGGCCGAGATGCGGGCGGCCAGTCGCGGCGCGATCAACCCCGGAGGATTCGTGGGCGTTGCTGCCCGGGTCGGCGCGCTCATGCGCGACAGCTTCGACATCGGATTCATCGACGTGGGCGGCTGGGACACCCATGTCTACGAGGCGACGACCAATGGCGCCCAGGGTCAACTCGCGACGAAGCTCGCGGCACTCGGTGACGGGCTGGCGGCGCTCGCTCGCGCCACCGGCCCGGCCTGGCGCAACCTGACCGTCGTCGTCCTCAGCGAATTCGGCCGCACCTTTCGCGAGAACGGCAATCGCGGCACCGACCACGGTCACGGCACCGTGTACTGGGTGCTCGGGGGCTCGGTGCGCGGAGGTCGGGTCGCGGGTGAGCAGGTCGCACTCTCGGCCACAACGCTCAATCAGAACCGTGACTACCCCGTGCTCAGTGATTACCGGGACGTGCTCGGCGGCGTGTTCGCACGCCTGTGGGGTCTGAAAGCACACGAGGTCGGCGCGGTGTTCCCGGGCGCCCGTGCCCGCGATCTCGGACTCGTCTGAGAACTTCCGCTCGAGCAAGCGCAAGGGCAGCCCGTCGAGGCGCCCCGAGACGAGCGCAGCAGAGCGAGAGTAAAGGAACTCGGCCGCGGAGGGCCCCTGGATGAAGGCGCTCGTGCTGCGTCGTGAGCCCCTCGCAGCACGCCCGAACGGGCGCAGCAAAAGCGCCCGGTAGCCGGGGGTGCCGATCGGGGCGTGGCATGTGCATCGAAAGACTAGACCCCAGAATGCGATTTGCGGGCGCTCTGGCCGTCCGGTTCGGAGAATGACCGCGCTCAGCGCTGGTGTTACGCCCTGAAGCAGCATGGCTTAAGACACTGCCACGTCGTCATAGGCCGATATGTGACGAGGATTGGCCGATATATGGCCGATTTCGGTTGAACTCCTCGCAGATGGCCGATATATTGGCCGATAAATGGCCGATAAATCAGCTCTCCTGGGTGTCCTGAAGGTTGCACCCGATCGTTGGATGTCCGCTGCCGAGCTAAAGGAAGCGATCGGCGATGTCCCCGACCGCACGCTGCGCAACTGGCTCTCGGCTCTCGCCGGAAACGGCGAAATCGAGACCCGTGGCGAGCGCAAGGGTCGTCGGTATCGATTGCGACCACCCCGCTCGCTGGCGGGGCACGCAGCGGCCGGAGCTGTGGCCGACAGCCGGATTCCGGCCGCGATCTTTTCCGGACAAAACGAGGCCCTGCTCAAGCGCATCGAGGCGCCGCTTTACACGCGATCGCCGGCGACTTACCGAGAGGAGTGGCTGGCAG
>JAKADE010000460.1 GCA_021820785.1 Pseudomonadota bacterium | reverse complement strand
GCATCGGCGGCGGCGAGGCCGTGGCCGTGGCGGTCGAGACGGTCGGCTAGGCCGACGCATTTACAGCGAAGGGGGCACGATGAAGATTCAAGATGCGCGCGCTGCCATCACCGGGGGCGCCTCGGGGCTCGGACAGGCCACTGCCCGTCACCTGATCGCGCAGGGCGCCCGGGTGGCCCTGCTCGATGTACAGGATGACGCCGGCCGGGCCGCCGCCGCCGCACTCGGACCGCAGGCGCACTTCGTGCACTGCGACGTCACCTCGGAGCGAGGGGTCGAGGCCGCCATGGCCGAGGCTCAGCAGCGCCTCGAGGGCCTGAATCTGCTGGTCAACTGCGCCGGGGTCATCGGCGCCGGTCGCGTGCTCGGCAAGAACGGTCCGATGAGCGGGGAGTTCTTCGCCAAAGTCGTCCAGGTCAATCTGATCGGCACGTTCCTCTGCGACAAGGCCGCCGCCGCACTGATGCAGCACAACACGCCGAGCGAGGACGGCGAGCGCGGCCTGCTGGTGCACACCTCGTCGGTCGCGGCATTCGAGGGTCAGATCGGCCAGGCGGCCTACTCGGCCACCAAGGCGGCGCTCGCCGGCATGACGCTGCCGATGGCGCGCGAGCTGGCGCGCTTCGGCATCCGCTGCATCGCGATCGCGCCCGGCATTTTCCTCACACCGATGGTGGCGAACATGACCGCCGAACTGCAGGCCTCGCTCGCCGCGCAGATCCCCTTCCCGCACCGCCTCGGCAAGCCGGAGGAGTTCGCGCAGCTGGTCGGTGCGGCGTTCACGATCCCCATGCTCAACGGCGAGACGATCCGCCTGGACGGCGCCGTGCGGATGCAGCCGCAATGAACAGCACGGTGTCCGCCGAGGTCGAACGCGATGTCATGGAATACGACGTCGCGATCATCGGGGCAGGACCGGCCGGGCTGGCCTGCGCGATCCGCCTGAAACAGCTCAAACCCGAGCTGAACATCTGCCTGCTGGAAAAAGCCGCGAACGTCGGCGCGCACGCGCTGTCCGGTGCGGTCATCGAACCCGGCCCGCTCGATGCATTGGCGCCGGAGTGGCGCCAATCGCCACCCTCGATCTGCGTGCCGGCGGCCCGTGATGAGATGCATCTGCTGACGCGCACCGGGAAGATTCCCCTGCCGCTGCCTGCACAGCTGCACAACCGCGGCAATTTCATCGTCTCGCTCGGGCTGCTCACCGCCTGGCTCGCGCAAAAGGCCGAAGGCTTGGGCGTGGACATCTTCCCGGGCTTCGCCGCGGCCGCACCCCTGCTCGGACCCGACGGGGCGGTGCTCGGGGTCCGGCTCGGGGATGTGGGTCTGGAGAAAGACGGTGCGCCCGGCGCGAACTACACGCCGGGTGCGCATATCCGGGCCACCACGACGATCCTCGCCGAGGGCGCGCGCGGCAGCCTCTCGAAGCAATTGATCCAGCGCTTCGAGCTCGACGCCGGGTGCGCGCCGCAGACCTACGGCCTGGGGTTGAAGGAGCTGTGGCAGCTGCCCGAGGGGCGGGTGCGTCCCGGATTGATTCAGCACAGCGTCGGCTGGCCGCTCGATACGCGCACCTACGGCGGCAGCTTCATCTACCACCTCAGCGAGAACCGGGTATACGTCGGCTTCGTCGTCGGACTCGACTACGAGGACCCGCGCCTCTCGCCATTCGAGGCATTCCAGCAATTCAAACACCACCCGAGCGTCAAGCCACTGCTCGAAGGGGGAGAGATACTCGCCGCCGGGGCCCGCACCATCGCCGCGGGCGGCTGGCAGAGTATCCCGCGTCTGGAGATGCCAGGCGCGATGCTGATCGGCGATGCGGCCGGCGGCGTGAACGTGCCGAAGATCAAGGGTGTGCACCAGGCCATCCGCAGCGGCATGCTCGCCGCGGAGCATCTGGCCGAAACCGGATCGCCGCAAGGCTTCGATGCGCGCTGGCGTGCCTCGGCCGGCGGTCAGGAGCTGCGCGCCGTGCGCAACTTCAAGCCCGGATTCAAACGCGGTCTGTGGTTCGGCCTCGCCAACTCCGCGCTCGAGTCGCTGACTGGCGGGCGCACCCCCTGGACGCTCAAGCCCCGCAGCGCCGATTATCAGCGCCTGCGTTCGCTCGAGGACTACGCCTCGCCGGAGCGTCACTGGGTGGAACGCACGCTCCCGCCGCGCGATCGGCTGGCGGCGGTGTTTTTCGCCTCGACCAGTCATGATGAGCATCAGCCGGCGCATTTGAAGGTGCGCGATCCGTCGATCTGCGCCGAGCGGTGCACGCGCGAGTTCGGCAATCCCTGCCAGCGCTTCTGCCCGGCCAACGTCTACGAGATGGTCGAGGATGCCGGCGGACGGCGGCTGCAGATCAACGCGGCCAACTGCGTGCACTGCAAGGCCTGCGACATCAAGGACCCCTACGCCATCATCGATTGGACGCCTCCGGAGGGCGGCTCCGGACCCAACTATCAGTCCCTGTAGCGGCCATGGATCCGATCTGGACACCCTCTGCGCAGCGCGTGGCTGCGGCGAACGTGACACGCTTCATCGCCCGGGTGAATGCCCGTCGCGGGCTCGCGCTCGAGGGCTATGCGGCCCTCTATGCGTGGTCGGTGAGCGAGCCTGGTGAGTTCTGGAGCGAGCTGGCGAACTTCGCCGACGTGCGCGCCGAGTGGGGCGAGGGCCCCGCGATCGAGCATCCCGAGCGGATGCCGGGGGCGCGGTTCTTCCCGACGGCCCGCCTGAACTTCGCCGAGAACCTGCTGCGCTACCGCGACGACCACGCCGCGATCACCTTCAGCAACGAGCGCGGCGCCGAGCAGCGCCTGACCTACCGCCAACTCGCCGATGAGGTCGCGCGCATCGCCGCAGGGCTGCGCGAAGCGGGCGTCGGTCCCGGCGATCGGGTCGCCGGCTACCTGCCGAACCTGCCCCAGACCCTCATCGCCATGCTGGCCACGGCGAGCCTCGGGGCGATCTGGTCGTCGTGCTCGCCGGACTTCGGCGTGCACGGCCTGCTCGATCGGTTCGGGCAAATCGCCCCGAAGGTTCTGTTCACCGCGGACGGGTACTTCTACACCGGCAAGACGCTCGACTCGCTCGGTCCGATCGCAGAGGCTGCCCGTCATCTGCCGAGCGTCGAGCGCCTCGTCGTCATCCCGTACGTCAGCGCCGCACCGGCGCTCGAGCGACTCGGGGACGCCGCGGCGCGCACTACGCTCTGGGAACACTTCGGCACGCGCGGCGCGCCGCTGCGCTTCACGCTACTGCCGTTCAACCATCCGCTCTACATTTTGTTCTCCTCCGGCACCACCGGTGTGCCGAAATGCATCGTGCACGGGGCCGGCGGCACGCTCCTGCAACATCAGAAGGAGCACCTGCTGCACGTGGACCTGCAGCGCTCCGACCAGATCTTCTACTACACCACCTGCGGATGGATGATGTGGAACTGGCTGGCGAGTGCGCTCGCCACCGGCGCGACGCTGATCCTCTACGATGGCAACCCCTTTCACCCCGACCCCGGGGTGCTCTGGCGCCTGG
>JAKADE010000459.1 GCA_021820785.1 Pseudomonadota bacterium | reverse complement strand
CCGCCATACGTGAGCAGATCGAGGCTGTTGGCGAGGAGTTGGACGCGTGGAGCGGAGCGGGCGACGTGCACCGCCAGCAGCAGGCGCCGCTCGGTGCCGGCGATCAGCGGTACGGCACTGCCTGCGCCGAAGGTGTGGTTCGATCGCGAGATCGGACTGACCGAGGCCGATACCACCACGGTGTGGCGTAGCGCCCGTGGGCATCCGCCCGGGTCGAGCGGTGCCGGAGGGGTCGCGCAGCCGGTCAGGGCCGCCAGCGCGAGGGCGGCAAACCCGCGGTGCACGCGGTTGCCGCGCAAACTCATCGCGCGCGAGGCGCGGCCGCCGCAGGGCGCGAGAGTGCGAACTTCACCGGTAGCGTCGCCCTCTCGATCCGGTGCGCTCGGTTGCCGTAGTGCAGGGCACGAGCGAAGCGCAGCGCCGCTGCCCCGAAGCCGACCCCGGCAGGCGTCACCCGCAGCAGGCGCACGTTCGTGGCGCGTCCCTGGGCATCGACGGTCACGCGCACGTAGGCCATCCCTTCCATGCTTTGTTGCGCGGCACGTGGGGGATACCGCGATGCGCTCAGGAGGCGCGCGTTGCGGCGAGACCGGGGGACGAAGAGCGCACGCTGCGCGTCGGCCTTGCGAGCCTGCAGTGCCGCGACCGGCTCGACGTGCGCGAGCGAGCAAACGAGCACCGTGAGCGCGAGTGGGGCGATGCCGAGACCTGCCGTGATCCGGGCCGGCGGTCGTTGTGGCGCGCTCGTGCCGAGAATGCGCTCGATGCGTGTACTGAGGCGCACCCGGAACAGTGCTGCGGCGACGGGCGGCACGTGCTTGAGGCGTCCGTGCTCCATCGTGTGGCTCGCAAACTCCAAGAGCACCTGCGCATAACGCGTCGCGTCGCCGACTCGGTCGATCGCTGCGGCATCGCTGGTGGCTTCGGCGAGCGCGCCAAGGTGTGCCGTGAGCCACCAGGCGAGCGGATTGAACCAGCACAGGCACTGGTGCAACTGCGCGAGCCAGAGGCGGTAGCAGTCGCGCGCGCACACATGCGCCCGTTCGTGCGCGAGCACCGCGGCGCGCTCGAGCTCACTCCACTCTGCGTAGTTCGCCGGCAGCAGAATGGTGCGGCCGAAGGCGGCCGGCTGGGTGAGCACGGTGCTCGAGCGTACATCGAGCCCGTCAGTCCATGACGCCGAGACGGCCTCTGCGCCGGCGCGAAGGCCGGCGAGCCGCACGAGACCGATGCCGTAATAGAGGGCCAGTACAGCGGCAACGGTAATGTAAAGACCCGTCAGACTCACGGCGGCGGCTCGCCCGAGGGCAAAGCGGGGGGTCAGGACCTGCGGCGCGAGCGAAGGTGCGGCAGTGACGAGTGCGCCGCTCGGCAGACTCATCAGCAGTGGCATGGCGAGAATGCCCGCGAGCGCCGCGGTCCAGAGCATCTTGCGCCAGTAGGCGTTGCGGGTGCGCGTCAGGGCGAGGGCGGCGGCCAGTGCGCCGCTCAGCACCAGGGCGCGCAGGCTCCAGGCGGCGAGAAACCCGATCATCGCCGCGGCGCTCTGCGCGCGGCGGCGACTTTTGCCGCGAGGCGCTCCAACTCCCGCCGCTCGAGCAACCGTGCGTCGAGCAGACCGACCAGGACGTCCTCGAGCGAGCCGTTGCAGAACCGGTCGAGGATGCCTTTGACCGCGCGGGCGGCGCCGACGGCTCGGCTCTCGCGGGCCGAATAGATGTAGGTGCGCTGTTCGACGGTGTGCGTGACGAGTCCCTTGGCCTCGAGCCGCTTCAGCACGGTGCGCACCGTAGATTCCTTCAGGGGGCGCGCGAGCGCCTTTTGCACCGAGTCGGCCGATGCATGGCCGGATTGCCAGAGAATCTCGAGTACGGCCCGCTCGAGCGCGCCGAGGTCCGTGATCTGGTGTCGGTTCATGGTGCGACCCCCTGTAGTGCTACGGAGCGTAGCACTAGGGTCCGTTGCCGACAAGCGGCCGGCGATTACCGCCAGTGCACATAGATGCTGCTAGATGCTGCGGCCGTAATAGAGCGCCGAAACGTGCGTCGCCTGGGCGAAGAACAGCCAGCGCTCGGTGAGCAAGCCGAGCGCGGCACACGCCACCGCGAGCACACTGCTCGCGAGCGGAACGCGCCCGGCCGCTGCGAGCAGGCTCAAGAGCAACGGCAGCAGGAAGCCCAGTACGAGCGCGATGCGGCGCAGTTTCTCGCCGTGTCGGCGCGCGATCTGGTAGCCCATCTCGCGCAGCACGAAGTTCTCCGCGAAGTGCGGCGCATCGAGCGGCTTCACCTCGGTGCCGTGCGCCAGGCCGATCGCGCTCGCCAGGGTGGCGAGCGGCGCTTGGTGATCGATGTAGCGCCAGTAGGCGAGTTTGGCGAGGAGGGCCGCCGCGGCCGCGAGCGCCGCGAGCACCGCCGGCAGCGCGCCGGTGCCGAGCGTGAGCGTGTGCAGCAGCACGAACAGCGTGCCGCCGGAGAACAGCGCAAAGATCAGATAATCGGGTGCGGTGTGCGGGTTGTGCCATTGCCGGATCGGCTTCAGGCTCCCGTAGATCATCGCGGTGCAGTAGACGGTGCCGAGTCCAAAGAGCGCGGCGGCGGCGCCGAGGAGCCGAGTCAGTGGCGCGGCGGGCGCGCGGTAGACTGCGGCGGCGAAGGCGAGTGCCACCGGATAGGTGAGCACCGCGGCCACGCCTTCGCGTGACAGCCACGAGGAGCGCCACTGGCTGAAGGCGCGCCAGGCGCGCTCGCGGCGGCCCAGATGCAGCGCCGAGGCCGCGAGGCCCGCACTGGCGAGCACAAGCGCGAGCCCGACACCGATCAGGATCAGGGGCCGGGCGGCGCCGGTGCCGCCCGCCGCGGCGTCCAGGCCGAGCCACGCGAGCAGCCCGTAGGCGAACCCCGTGAGCGTCGTCAGCAGCAGGATCGAAGCGGCCGGTCTCATCGGCTGAGCGCCTTGTCGAGCAGGCGCAGCAGTGCCGCGCCGACGCCCTGGGCCGGGCGCGCCGGGGCTTCCTGCGGTGCAGTCGGGATCTGCGCCTGGCGCGGCGGCAGGTACTTGTTGGTCGGGCGGTAGCCGAGCTCCTCGAGCAGATCGACGCCACCGCGAGCCTCGACCAGCTTCGAGACCGCACTGTCCGGATCGGCCAGATCCCCGAAATGGCGTGCCTTGGCCGGACAGGTCGCCACGCAGGCCGGTTCCCGCTCCGCCTCGGGCAGCGCCTGGTCGTAGATCCGATCGATGCACAGGGTGCACTTGCGCATCACGCCGGCGTCTTCGTCGAACTCGCGCGCCCCGTACGGGCAGGCCCACGAGCACAGCTTGCAGCCGATGCAGATGTCGGTGTTGATGAGCACGATGCCGTCTTCGGCCCGTTTGAACGAGGCCCCCGTCGGGCACACGGTGACGCACTGCGGGTTCTCGCAGTGCAGGCACGAGCGCGGGAAGTTCACGGTGCGCGAGCGCTCGGGACTCTCCGTCTCGTACGAGTGGATGCGGTTGAACCACACCCCGTCCGGGTTCGCCCCGTAC
>JAKADE010000458.1 GCA_021820785.1 Pseudomonadota bacterium | reverse complement strand
ACATAGCTCAACCAGCGCGGCGGCTTGGAGGGATCCTGCAGCACGTGCAGGCCGCCGACCGGCACGCCGGCATGCTCAATGACCTGATACAGGCCGCCGGCGCCCATGTCGTGCGTGGGGCCGCGGGTCCAGCCGAACAGCGGGGCATAGAACGCGAGCGCCCGGTCCGGGTCGGTGGTGGCGAGTTCGTGCCAGGAGAAGCGGCCCGCCGACAGCGCTGCGGCGTCGAGCGGCGCGTTCATGACTGGGGTGAACACCGCGAACGCGGCGCCCTGCGGATCGGACAGCACGGCAAAGCGGCCAATGCCCGGGATGTCGGTCGGGGCTTTCAGCAGTTTGCCGCCGAGCTGTTGCGCCGCTTCAACCGTGGCGTCGACTTCGGGCGTGGCGATGTAGACGAGCCAGTTCGGCGGCGCGCCGCTGTCGCGTACCGCCGACGGCTGGGGCATCAGGCCGGCGAGCCGCGCCCGCCCGTTCATCCACAGGATGTAGCCTGGCACCGTGGACGATTCGCTCGTCCAGGGCAGCACATTCGAATAGAAGACGGCGGCGGCCTGAGCGTCTGGCGACATCAACTCGTGCCAAACGAACTGGCCCCGCAGGTTGGTTTGACTCATGGCCACGGTCCCCCACGGTCTGACGTTCTGCCCCGGTGCGTCATCGGCGTATGGTTGTGCGTCGATGATGGCGTCATTGTGCACCGTGTTGTGGTGCAGTTCCATGCCGTGCTTGGCACTTCAGGGCTCCGCCGGGTCGGGTGTCGCGTACGCTGCGCCCAGCGCGACGAATTCACCCTCGAAGCGGCCGACGGACTGCCCGGCGCAGTACAGCGTCGCCTGCAGGGAAAGTCGCGCGCGCCCCCGCCGCGCCAGCATGCCGGTGAATCGTTCCCAGATCAGCGGGTCAGTCAGCCGGCAGTGCGCCTCGAAGTCCCCTGTCACGGGACGGTCATATTCCATCTGGCTGCGCTGGATGACCGTGCGGGCGCTGATGCCCGCGGCGGCGAGCCGCAGATGCAGCAGACTCCACGCGGCCAGGGTCGCAACGGCCGCGGCGCTGCCGCCAAATACCGTACCGCTGTGATTGATGTTTGCCGCAAGCGGCGCACTGAGCCGCACGCACTCGGGGCTCGCCTCGGCGACGCGCACGCCGAGCGGAACGGTCAGCGCAATCCGTTCGCGTAGATAGCGCTCGAGGACGGCAGCCGATCCGTCCATCGGCCGGACGCGTGCGCTTACCAGTTGCCGGTGTTGGGCATTGATTTCCAGGGCTCGGCCGGCGGCAGTGGTCCGCCGCGCTGCAACAGCTCGATGGAAATCTGATCCGGTGAGCGCACGAATGCCATGTGGCCGTCGCGCGGCGGCCGGTTGATCGTCACTCCGTGGCGCTGCAGGCGTTCGCACGTGGCGTAGATGTCATCGACCGCGTAGGCGAGGTGGCCGAAGTTGCGTCCGCCCGTATAGACCTCTGGATTCCAGTTGTGGGTCAGTTCCACCTGCGCGCTCTCGTCGCCCGGGGCGGCAAGGAACACCAGGGTGTAGCCGCCCTGCGGGTAGTCCTTGCGCGAGAGCTCCTTCAGGCCGAGCGCATCACAGTAGAAGCGCAGCGAGGCGTCCAGGTCCGTGACGCGGACCATGGTGTGCAGGTACTTCATGTTCGCTCCTCAGAACATCTCCGACGGCCCGGGCGGAGTGATGTTCACCTCGCGCCGCGAGGCGATGAACTCGCCGGTAATCATCTCCGAGTAGGTCTGTCCGGGGCCGACCATCGGGTACACGCCGGCATCGGGGTCAATCATGACTTCGAGAAACGCCGGACCAGGGAAACGCAGGAATTCCTCGATCACGCGCGGCACGTCGGCCTTGCGCTCGAGGCGCACGGCGTACGGAAAGCCGTCGGCCTCGGCGGCACGGATGAAGTCCTTCTTGTGCAGTGAGCGGTCGCTCGCCGAGAGCCGGCCCTTGAAGAAGAGCTTCTGCCACTGCTTGACCATGCCGTCGCCGCAGTTGTTAAGCACTACGATCTTGATCGGCAGCTCGTACGTGGTGACGGTCTCGAGCTCCCCGATGTTCATGCGGATGCTCGAGTCTCCATCGATGTCGACCACCAGCTTGTCAGGATGGGCGAGCTGCGCGCCGATCGCCGCCGGCAGCCCGAAGCCCATCGTGCCCATGCTGCCGGAGGTCAGCCACAGGCGCGGCCGGCGGAAGTTGCTGTACTGTGCCGCCCACATCTGGTGCTGGCCGACGCCGGTGGTGATGATGGCTTCCCCGTCGGTGTGCCGGTTGATCTGCTCGATGACGTAGTACGGCTGGATGCGCTCGCTGTCATGGTCGTAGTTCATCGCGTGGCGGCGCTTGAGCGCATCGAGGTGCGCATGCCACTCGGTGAGATCGGTTCGGAATTCGCTGTTGCGGCCATGCACGGTGAGCGCGTGCAGCGCCTCGGGGAGCATCCCGACGTGACTCCAGTGAGCGCGCTTGACCTTGTTGATCTCCGCGCTGTCGATGTCCAGGTGTGCGATGCGCCGGGCGGCCGGGGCGAACTTGGCCGGCACGCCGGCGACCCGGTCATCGAACCGCGCGCCGACCGTGATCAGGAAGTCGCAGTCTTCCACCGCGTAATTGGCGAACGCCGCGCCGTGCATGCCGAGCATGCGCATCGAGAGCCGATGCGTCGTGTCGATGGCGCCGATGCCCATCAGCGTCGTGACGACCGGCAGGTCGAAGGCGGTTGCAAACTGCAGCAGCTCCTGTGCGGCGTTGCCGTGGATCACCCCGCCGCCGGCGTAGATCAGCGGGCGGTGCGACTCGGCGAGGATCTCGAAGAAGCGCGCCGCGGCGCGCGAGTCGAGGCGCCGTTCGGTGAGCGCCTGCATGCGTCGACGGTATCCGGGAATGGGGAGCGTGCCCGATCCCTGGAAGCACCCCTCCCAGTTCTGCACGTCCTTCGGGACGTCCACCACAACCGGGCCCGGCCGCCCGGTGCGGGCCAGCTCGAAGGCGGTGCGCATGGTGGCCTCGAGGCGCTCCGGCTCGGTCACCAGGAAGACGTGTTTGGCCACCGAGCCCATGATGGCGGTGACCGGGGCTTCCTGGAACGCATCGGTTCCGATGGCCGCCCGCGAGACCTGTCCGCAGATCACGACGATGGGCACCGAGTCGGCCATGCAGTCGCGCACGGGGGTCACCGTGTTCGTCGCGCCGGGACCGGAGGTGACCATGCACACCCCGACCCGTCCAGTGGCGCGCGCGAAGCCGGCTGCCATGAAGCCGGCGCCCTGCTCGTTGGCCGGCACGATGAGCGGAATCTGCCGTCCGCCGGCGCGCTGCTGTTCCTCGTTATAGAGGAATACCGCGTCGTAGGTCGGCAGGATCGCGCCCCCGCTGTAGCCGAAGATCGCTTCGACCCCCTCGTCGGCCAGCACCTGCATGATCATCCGGGCGCCGGACATCTTCTGCCCGGCGAGCGGGTGGGCGCTGTGGCTGGAGTCGGGGACGGTCGTGATCATGGCGGCGCTCTCATGTGGCGGCG
>JAKADE010000457.1 GCA_021820785.1 Pseudomonadota bacterium | reverse complement strand
CGCCGTCGAGCACCTCGACGGTGATGATGGCGTTGCCGGCATAGATCGGGCGCCGGAAGCGCGTCGCGCTCTCGACCGCCATGATGTCGCTCACCTGTACGGTCTTGAGCAGCGCGGCGATCCGCGGCATCAGGTCCTTGCCGAAGGTGCTCGAGGGGCCGAACACGTGCGTGTACGGCCCGGCGAGCGCTGCGATCTGCGGAGCGATGGCGGCGGCGAGCGGATGGGCGTGCACGGGGTGCTCGACGGTGAGCACCGTGCCGACGCCGGCGAGCGCGGCGGCCTGCTGGGCAAGGGCGGCGGTGTCCGCGGCGCAGACGACGACCGTCAGGGCGGCGTCCGGGACCGTTGCGGCGCAGGCGACGCACTTGGCGGTCGCCACGCTGAGCGTGCGCCCGTCGTGTTCGGCGACGATGAGGATGTTCTGGCTCATTTACAGCAGTCCTTTCTGCTTCAGCGCGGCGAGCAGCTCGGCGGCATCGTTCACCCGCACGCCTTTGCTGCGCTGCGTGGGCGGTTCATGGCGCAACGTCTTCAGCTGCGCGCGCGGCGTGACGCCGAGCGACTCCAGCGTGAGCGTCTCCAGCGGCTTCTTCTTCGCCTTCATGATGTCCGGCAGCTTCACGTAGCGCGGCTCGTTCAGGCGCAGGTCCACGGTCACGACGGCCGGCAGGTCGACCTCGAGTGTCTCGAGTCCCGCGTCGACTTCGCGCGTGACCCGGGCCTTGCCGTCGGCGAGTTCGATCTTCGAGGCGAACGTCGCCTGCGGCCGATCCCACAGTGCCGCGAGCATCTGCCCGGTCTGACCGTTGTCATCATCGATGGCCTGCTTGCCGAGCAACACCAGGAAGGGTTGCTCGCGCTCGATGAGCGAGCGCAGCACTCCGGCGGTGGCGAGCGGCTCGAGCGCGGTGTCGGTCTGCACGTGCAGCGCCCGGTCGGCGCCCATGGCGAGACAGGTGCGCAGCTGCGGCTGGCAGTCCGCCGGGCCCACCGTCACCACCACCACTTCCTCGGCGGCCCCGCGCTCCTTGATGCGCAGCGCCTCTTCGAGTGCGATCTCATCGAAGGGGTTGACGCTCATCTTCACCCCGTCGGTGAGCACGCCCGATCCATCGGGCTTGATGCGGATGCGCACGTTGTAATCCACAACGCGCTTGATGCCGACCAGTATGCGTTTCATGATCTCGCCATCGTCTCGAGAGAGTCCGGCCAATATAGCAGAGGATCGCGCTAAACTGAGTCATGCTCGGTTACGCGTTGCGCCGTATTGCGGGGATCGTTCCGGTCCTGCTGATCCTGCTCACCGTATCGTTTTTCGTCATCCGTCTGGCGCCGGGCGGACCGTTCGCCTCGGCCCGGGGGCTCTCGGCGCGCACCCGCGCCGAACTGCGCGCGCGCTACGGACTCGATCGGCCGCTGCCGGTGCAGTACGCGGCCTACCTGCGCGCACTCGCGCACGGGGATCTCGGCCGCTCCTACAGCCTGCGCGATGAGCCGGTCGCCGGGTTGATCGGCGCGGGACTGCCGGTGAGCGCTGAGCTCGGCGCCGCGGCGCTCCTGCTCGGCGCGTTGAGCGGCATCGCGCTCGGCATCGGTGCGGTGCTGCGCCGCGGCGGGCTGATCGACCGCGCGCTCGCGCCGCTGGCGGCCGTGACGCTCGCGTTGCCGAGCTTCGTCACCGGTCCGCTGCTCGCGCTCGTATTCGGCTTGTGGCTGCGCTGGCTGCCGGTGGCGGGCTGGCAGCCCGACACGCCCCGTGACCTGGTGCTGCCGGCGATCACGCTGGCACTGCCGCTCGCCGCGTCGATTGCGCGCCTGACGCGCGCCGGTCTGCTCGAGGTGCTCAACGCGAGCTACATCCGCACCGCGCGCGCGCGTGGCCTGGGACGGGCACGGGTGCTCTGGCGTCATGCTCTGCGGCCGGCGCTGGTGCCGGTAGTGAGTTATCTCGGGCCGGCCGCGACCTACCTGGTCACCGGCTCGCTGGTCGTCGAAACCGTGTTCGAACTGCCCGGCACGGGTCGCTACCTGGTGATGGGTGCGATCGACCGGGACTACACGCTGGTGATGGGCATGGTCCTGGTGTACGGCACGTTGACGCTGCTGGCGAACCTGGGCGCGGACCTGCTGCATGCCTGGCTCGATCCACGGGTGCGCCATGAGCCGCAGTGACCCGCGCCGCCGCGCGCTGCTCGCGGCGCTCGTGCTCGGGGCGCTGGTGCTGCTGGCGCTCCTCGGGCCGGCGGCGAGCCCGTATTCGTACCGCACGCTCGACTGGCGGCACCTGGCGGTGCCGCCGGGCTTCGTCGCCGAGCATTGGCTCGGCACCGATGCGCTCGGACGCGATCTGTACGTGCGGACCCTGAGCGGCCTGCGGCTCTCGCTCGTGATCGGGCTGCTCGCCACGCTGGTGAGCGTGCTGATCGGGGTCGCGTGGGGCGCGGCGGCCGGGTGGGCCGGCGGGCGCATCGATGCCGGGATGATGCGCGTGGTCGACGTGCTCTATGCACTGCCGTACCTGTTCATCGTGCTGATTCTCGCGGCGCTGTTCGGGCGCGGCAACATCGCGGTGCTGCTCGTGGCGATCGGCGCAGTCGGCTGGCTGACGCTGGCGCGGGTGGTGCGTGCCCAGACGCGCTCGCTGAAGCACCAGGCGTTCATGGAAGCGGCGCGTGCCGGCGGCCTGAGCGGCCTTCAGATGCTGCGCCGGCACGTGTTGCCGAATCTCGCCGGCACCGTCGCGGTGTACGCCACGCTGATGGTGCCGCAGATGATCGTCTACGAGAGTTTCCTCAGCTTCCTCGGGCTCGGCGTCGAACCGCCGCGCGCCAGTCTCGGCAGCCTGATCAACGCCGGGGCACGCCAGATGCTGAGCGCCCCGTGGCTGCTGCTGGTGCCCGCGACGGTGCTGATCGTGCTGCTGCTGGCGTTCAACATCCTGGGGGATGCGCTGCGTGATGTCCTCGATCCCCGGCAGCGTTGAGGCGCTCGGGCCGGCGCGCGAAGCGGGCGCGCTGCTCGCCCTGGAGTCGCTGACCGTGCGCTTCGCGGGCGTGCCCGTCGTCGATGGGGTGTCACTCGCGGTGCACCCCGGGGAGTGCCTCGGGGTGGTCGGGGAGTCCGGGGCGGGCAAGAGCCTGACGTTCCTCGCCGCCCTCGGACTCGCTCCGGCCGATGCGGTGGTGAGCGGGCGGGCCTGCTTCGGGACCGCTGAACTCATCGGCGCCGGCGAACGGGCACTCGATGCGCTGCGCGGCCGGCGCATCGGGCTGGTGTTCCAGGATCCGATGGGCGCGCTGACCCCGCACCTGCGCATCGGAACGCAGCTCACCGAACCGATCCGGCGGCACACCGGCCTCGGCGCGCGCGCCGCGCGCGCCCGGGCGCTCGAGCTGCTCGGGCAGGTGCGCCTCGGCGACCCGGCCCGGTGTCTGCAGCAGTATCCGCACGAGCTCTCCGGCGGCATGCGCCAGCGGGTCCTGCTCGCCATCGCGCTCTCGTGCGATCCGCAGCTGGTGATCCTCGATGAGCCC
>JAKADE010000456.1 GCA_021820785.1 Pseudomonadota bacterium | reverse complement strand
GCGGGTGCGGAACGACGTGGAAGGCGTGGTTCTTCAGTTCTCGCATTGCAATGGCAACCGCGGCCTGCAGCTGCGGATCCTCGCCCTTGCGCCACAACGCCGGATTCATCGAGACCCGTAAGTCCGGCGCCACCCCATGATCCTCGATCTCCCACCTTCCGTTCGGGAAATAGATCGCGACATCGGGTGCCGTGACCGTGCTCCCATCCATCAACGTCGGATACGTGCTGATCCCCACCGCTCCTCCCCAGGTACGGGTACCGACCAGCTGGCCCACATGCTGATGCTTGAAGATATACGGCATGTAATCGCCACCCGAACCCGCGAAGTGATTGATGAGCATCACCTTGGGTCCGAAAATCGCCGTGGGAGCGACCTGCACGTGCCCATAACGATTCAGCTCGTAGCTGAGCACAGGCTGGCTGAGCTCATTGATCACGTAATTGGCGAGCAATCCACCGTGGTTGAATCGCTCATCGACGATCGCCCCTTCCTTGCCGATCTGGGAGAAGAAGTATCGGTTGAAGTACTTCCACCCCCCTGCTTCGGTGTCGGGCAGATAGATGTAGGCGAGCTTGCCGTGACTGAGCTTGTTGACCATTTCCTGGTTGTGCTCGATCCAATCCTGTTTGCGCAGCGCCATTGCGTGCGGCACCGGCACCACCACCACCTGACGCGATTTCGCACCATCCGCATTCGCGCCGATCGTGAGCACCACCGGCTTGCCGGCGGTGTTCTGAAAGAACGAGTAGATATTGTCCGTCCCGTACAGCGGGCGGCCATTGACCGCGAGCAGGTAATCGCCCTTTTTAACATTGACTCCGGGCTGCGTGAGCGGTGCATGCAGCTGCGGATTCCAGTTCTCGCCACTGAAGATATGTGCGAACCGATAGCGGTCGTGTGCCACGGTATAGCTCGCACCGAGCAACCCGACGGAAATCGGCTTCGGACGATACGGGGAAGGAAACAGGAACATGTGCGAGACGCTCAGATTACCGACCATGTCGTGGAAGACATAGTTGAGGTCGGAGCGACTCTCCACACCCGGCAGAAACCGGGCGTAGTATTTCCTGGCCCGCGCGATGTTCAATCCATTGAAGTGCGGGGAATAGAAGAAATTCTGCTCGATCCGCCAGACCTGACGGTACATCTCGTTCCACTCGGAGCGCGGATCGACATAGACCTGAAGATGGCGGGTGTCGAGGGTCGTTCCGGCGTGCGAACTGATCTTGGCCCGCGCCGGGACGATCCGCCAGGTCGAGTGCTGCTCGAACAGCATCTTCTTGCCGTCGGCCGCCATCGCGAAACGCCGCACATCGGCCAGAACCTGCACGGCCTTTCGCTTCTTCAGCGAGAAGCGATACAGGTCGAGTCCCGGATGGTCCGGCCGGCTCTGGCGTACCACCGGCCCTGCCAGCAGCCACAGCACCCCCGGTGCCGAGACCCTCATCTTCCGATAGGACCGCGGCGGGATGGGCAACGCCAGGATACGGTTACCGAGGCCCCTGAAGTCGATCTGGACCGTCGCCGGCTTGCGCGGCAGCTTGTTCGCCGTCGCGGCTCCCTTGTTCGATGCGGCCGGCACGGATGCCCGCTCTTCGCCGACTCTCGGCGCCAGCGGTGAGGCAATAGCGCTGCGCAGCACCGCGACATACACGTGATAGACCGTCGGTCGATCGAAGGACGAGAGTGCCCACACCTCGGCACCCGGGTTCGGATTCGTACTCGCCAGAAAATACAGATACTTGCCGCTCGGATCGAATTGCGATCGTTGCGCATCACTGCCGGCTGGCGTAATTCGGGTCGATTTTCCCGATGTCAGGGAATAAACGAAGACCGCATGCAGATAGTTCGGGAGAATCGAAGTATACGTCAGCCACCGGCTGTCCGCCGACCACCCCGGATGGAAGGATCGGTAGCGCGTATCGTAATAGCGGGTTGCGACCAGCGTCCGCTTGCCGGTCCTCACATTCACGATCCAAAGGTGCTGCGCAATGTCGGTGAATGCGATGTAGCGGCCGTCAGGAGACCAGACCGGGTCGAAATAGAACGTCGGGTGCGCGCCAAGACTGATCTTGCGCACTCGGCCAATGCCGTTCTGCGGACTGATGTACAGCGCGTTCTTACCCGAGGCGTCGGAAAAATACGCAATCTGGGTGCCGTTCGGCGACCAGGCCGGATACCGCTCGCAGGCCCCCGGGGTCTGCGTAATGTCCTGCGCGACGCCGTGCTTGGTCGGAACGGTCAGGATATCGCAATGCGCCTGAAAAACCGCACGCACGCCATGCGGGGAGATATCCGGATGACGCAATTGCCGTGCGACCGTGTCCCAGCGTGGCCGCACCGCCGGGAAGTCTGCATGGATGACGACGTGGACCTGCCGGATCCGGCCAGAGTTCACATCGAACAGGAACAGCTTTCCGAGCTCCGTATAGACGATAGCCGGGCGTGACGTGTGCAGCGCGCCGGCCGTGGCGGAGAGAATGTCGTGCCCGTCAGCGGGTGAAACGGCGGTCACGGTCTTGGAATTCAGTCCGTACCGATACAGCCTGAAGTGGTTCCCGGTTCGGTCGGAGAGGAAATAGATCGCATGACCGATCCACATCGGGTCCTTGTCGTTGGCACCGTCACGCGGGAGGGTGGTCACGGCCGAATTGCTCAACTGCGCAATACGGATGCGCGGCTCGAGTCCGCCCCGATAGTGCTTCCAGGCCTCGAACCACGGATGATTTCGGAACGGAACGTATGCCAGACGTGATCCACCTGGCGAATACGAACCCTGCGTGGCCCACGGCAACGGCAGTGCGACGGGCAATTTGCCGTGCACGGATACCGTGAACAGTCTGAAGTACAGCGGATCGATGCTGGCGCGGGTGGATCTGAACAGCACACGCCGGCCATCATTGGTCCAGCCGACCGTGATATTCGGTCCTGGATACCAGGTGAGTCGTCGGGCAGATCCACCCTCTGACGGCATCACGTATACCGCCTGATTGCCACGGTGATCGCTCGTAAAGGCGAGCCGCTTGCCGTTCGGGGAGAATATGGGCGAACTGTCATGCCCCGCGCCCGAGGTGAGCCGATACGCGACCCCTCCTCGGCGCTCGACCGACCAGAGACCCCCGGCGTAGGCGAACACGATCCGATGCGCGTCGACGGTGGGATGCTGAAAGAGAATGGGTGCAGGTGCAGCCTGGGCCTGGGCCACGATCAGACCGAGCAAAAGACCAACCGGGAGGGCCAAAGAGCGGATCAGCAACAGGCGCATGGGAACTCCCCCTTCAAAGCGCCCGGCCGGTCATTTCGCTGCGACAGTCGGCTGCAGTCAGCACGAGTCCTGCCGGACCTGTTTGAATTGACGACGCGCCCAAGCGTTCGATTGATATCCTCCGAATGTACCCTAACGCAGGACAGCCTTGCAAGGCACGGGGAAATCCTCCCGGGACCACCCTCAAGTCAGCTCTTCACGACGCGCAATAGCAGGCGCCGGTTGCACGAACGCAGAAGGATGGAGTGCGCGCCTTTGACCGCCGACACTCA
>JAKADE010000455.1 GCA_021820785.1 Pseudomonadota bacterium | reverse complement strand
GCGCGGGAGGCGGCGGCACGCTCCGCGGGGAGGCTTTCGCTCGCGCGACCGTCTTCTTATAGGGCGGGCCGGCATCCCGCGGCGCGCCTCGGCTGGTGATTCGATCTATAATTCAGTGGTAAATGAATGGTTCGCTAATGCAGCAAAGTGCCGACAAGGCGCTCGTGAGCGCCGATGACCGTCTCGATGCACGGCCCGGCGGTGCGCCCCGTCCGCTGCCGCGCTGCAGCCTGCTCGATCCGGAGCGGGCCAGGTCCAGCCATGATCAGATCGCGGCGGTGCTCGGCACCGAACTGCTGCAGGGCCGCTATCCCCCCGGAAGCACCATGCCTGCGGAGGCTGAACTCGGCGAGCGCTTCCACGTCTCGCGTACGGTGCTGCGCGAGGTGATGAAGACGCTCACGGCCAAGGGGTTTCTCGTGCCGAAGACACGGGTCGGCACCCGGGTGCGCGATGCCATGTACTGGAATTATTTCGATGCCGACGTGCTCGCCTGGCGGCTGTGTCTCGGGCTGGATGACGCGTTCCTTGGAACGCTCACCGAAATCCGCCGGGCGCTCGAGCCGGCCGCCGCCGCGCTCGCGGCGCGGCGGCGCGATCCCGACGATGTTGCGCGGCTGCGCGAGTGCGTGCGGCAGATCGGTCGCGCCGACCACTCGCGTCAGAGTTTCGCGGCGGTCGACCTCGACTTTCATCTGGCGATCGGCACCGCCTCGGGCAACCCGCTGATCCGCTCGATCGCAAGCGTCATCGAGACCGCGCTGGTGGCCTCCTTCACCTACAGCTCCCCGGCCGACGACCCCGGCGATCACGCCGCGAGCGTCGCCGGTCACTCAGCCGTGGTCGATGCCATCGAGGCAGGCGATGCGCCGCGCGCCGCACGCACCATCCTCGCCGTGATCGACTCCGGCGCCCGGCGCATCGAGCAGTGCAAGCGGCACCGCAGAGCGCCGCGGTGAGCCCTGCCCGGCAAGCACTACACCCAGCCGCCGTCGACGATGTACTGCTGGCTGGTGCAGGCGCTCGCCGCGTCGGAGGCGAGAAACACGATGACGCTGGCGACTTCGGCGGGCTGCAGCCGGCGCTTCAGGCATTGGCGGGCGTTGATCTCCTGCTCGGTCTCGGGCGTCACCCACTTCTCCAACTGACGCGGGGTCATGATCCAGCCGGGTGCCACCGCGTTGACGCGAATGCCGTACGGGCCGAAATCCCGCGCCAGCGAGCGCGTCAGTCCGAGCACCGCGGACTTCGAGGCAGTGTAGGCGACCATGCCGCCCTGGCCGATGATCCAGGAAATCGAGCCGAGGTTGATGATCGAGCCGCCGCCGGCCGCCTTCATCCCCGGCAGGACCGCCTGGGCGCAAAAGAACTGTTGCTTGAGGTTCACCGCAATCCGGCTGTCCCACAGCGCTTCGGTCACCTCCTCGGTGGCGTGCCGTTCGTCGCTGGCAGCGTTGTTGACCAGCACCTGCACGGGACCGAGGCGCGCGGCGATGGCGGCGATCGCGCGCCGCAGCGCCTCGATATCCGTCAGATCGCAATGCTCGAAATGCACCGTCGCGCCTGCGGCAGTCAGTTCGGCCGCAAGGGCGAGCGATGGCGCGGCGGCGATGTCGAGAAAGCCGACGCGCGCGTGCTGGGCGGCAAACTGCCGCACGATGGCCTCACCAATCCCCGATCCGCCGCCGGTCACCAGCACGACCTGATCTTTCAGGTCCGTATACAGGGCTGTCATGTATTGTCTCACTCCGCAGCAATGGTCAACATCAGCACGCGCCGCTGCACGCTTCCAGCCTGTGCATCATACTGCGTGGGACCGCATGGCCGCCTTCCCTCACGACACCTGACGAGGAGCACGACGTTCACATGGCACTGACTGGAGAACTGTTCATTGGCCGCCGGCGCGCCAGCACCGCGAAGCGCTTCCATGCCGTCGATCCGGCCCGCGGCGAGACCCTCGATACGGCCTTCAGCGCAGCCGGGCCCGCGGAACTGGAGGCGGCGTGCGCGCTCGCGTTTGCGGCCTTCGATCCGTATCGCAACCTGACGCCGGCGCGCCGCGCAGACTTCCTCGAGGCCATCGCACGGCAGATTCTCGCCCTCGGCGAGCCGCTTCTCGAGCGGGCCCATCTGGAAACGGCGCTGCCGCTGGCGCGACTGACCGGCGAGCGTGCCCGCACGGTCGGCCAGCTGCGGCTCTTTGCCGAGGAGCTGCGTGCCGGCGCATGGCTCGGTCTGCGCGTCGACCCGGCGCTGCCGCAGCGCTCGCCAGCGCCACGCCCGGATCTTCGGCTGCGCAAGATTCCGTGCGGGCCGGTGGCCGTCTTCGGCGCCAGCAATTTCCCGCTCGCATTTTCCGTCGTCGGCGGCGACAGCGCCGCGGCGCTCGCGGCCGGCTGTCCCATCGTGGTCAAAGGGCATCCGGCCCACCCCGGCACCAGCGAGTGGGTGGCTCAGGCCATCGTAGCCGCGGCGGTTGAAACCGGCATGCCTGAGGGCGTGTTCTCGTTGTTGAGTGGACCGGACACCGCGCTCGGTGCCGCCCTGGTGGCCGATGCTCGCATCCGCGCCGTCGCCTTCACCGGCTCGCGCGCCGGCGGGCTCGCGCTGATGAAGATCGCCGCTGCGCGTCCCGAGCCGATCCCCGTGTATGCCGAGATGAGCAGCATCAACCCCGTGGTCATCCTGCCCGCCGCGCTCGCCGGGCGCTGCGAGAGCCTGGCGCGCGAGTTCGTGGCCTCGCTCACGCTCGGTGTCGGACAGTTCTGTACCAACCCGGGGCTCGTGCTGGCGCTCGAAGGCGAAGGTCTGCAGACATTCATCGAGGCCGCCGGTGCGGCGCTCGCGGCAGTCAGTCCCGCCGTGATGTTGACGGCAGGCATCCAGCGCAATTACGTCCAGGGCGTCGAACGGCTGAGCGCTGAAGGTGCCGAGCTGCTCGCCCAAGGCGGCGAGGGCGCGGGCAACTGCGCGCGCGCCGCCCTGTTCAGCGTGTCCGCCGCAGCGCTGGCGCAACGGCCAGCACTCGCGGAGGAAACCTTCGGACCCGCTTCGCTGCTCGTGCGCTGCCGGACACCCGGGGAGCTGCGCGACATGCTCGAGCGGCTCGAGGGACAATTGACCGCCACCTTGCAGATGGACTCGGCGGATGCGCCGCTCGCGCAGGAGCTGCTGCCGACGCTCGAGCGCAAGGCCGGGCGCATCATCGTCAACAGCTGGCCAACCGGTGTCGAGGTCTGCCACGCAATGGTGCACGGCGGACCCTTTCCGGCAACCTCGGATGGCCGCAGTACATCCGTAGGGACTCTCGCGATCGAGCGCTTCCTGCGTCCCGTGTGCTACCAAGGGTTTGCCGACGCGTTGCTGCCACCGGAGCTGCGCGCCGGTGAGCTGCCGCGCTGGCCGCACCGCTTCGACGGCGAGTGGCGGCCCGGCCGAACCGAGTGACCCAGGCTGGAGCGCGCGCCGCATCGCGCGGCGTGCGCTCACAACGGCCGCGGCGTTACGCTTGAGGGCGCGCTGCGCACCAGGGGATTGAGAT
>JAKADE010000454.1 GCA_021820785.1 Pseudomonadota bacterium | reverse complement strand
CACCATGCCGCGCGCACGGTGCAGCGCATCGAGGTGCCGGCGCCGTGCCGAGACTGTCCCGGTATCGATGCTCGTGAACCCCACGCAGTCCTTCAGGTGCGCACGCAGACGCTCGATGCCCTCACCCGTGAGCGCCGAGACGGCCACCCGCACAGGGCCGGCAACGGTGTCCGCGAGCGGAATCCCCGCGGCCAGATCGCTCTTGTTCAGGACCAACGTGACCGGGACATCGGGCGGCAGACGATCCCGTTCTTCGGCGAAAGCGAGCGCGTGCGGGTCCTGCAGCAGATCGATCACGAACAGCACCCGGTCGGCGCGGCGCATCTGCTCATGCGCGCGGCGAATGCCCTCGGCCTCGACCTCGTCGGCGCCATCGCGCAAACCCGCCGTGTCGAGGACGTGCAGCGGCATGCCGTCGATGTCGATCCGTTCGCGCACGATGTCGCGCGTGGTGCCGGGAATCGGCGTCACGATGGCGGCGTCGTAGCCGGCCAGTCGATTCAGCAGGCTCGATTTGCCGGCATTCGGCCGCCCGGCGAGCACGACGGTCATACCGTCGCGCAGCAGCGCGCCCTGACGGGCGCTGCGCTCGATGGCCTCGAAGTGATCCATGAGGGTGCGAAAGCGCTCGTGCAGCTGACGGTCGGCGAGGAAATCGACCTCCTCCTCGGGAAAATCGATGGCCGCCTCCACGTACGTGCGCACGTCGATCACCGCTTCGGTCAATCCGTGCACCATGGCAGAGAACTCCCCCTGCAGCGAGCGCATCGCCGCGCGGGCCGCTTCACGCGAGCCGGCATCGATGAGATCGGCGATGGCTTCGGCCTGCGCCAGGTCGACCTTCTCGTTGAGAAAGGCGCGCAGCGTGAATTCGCCGGGCTGCGCCCGGCGCGCACCGATCTGCAGGACCCGAGCCACCACGGCTTCGAGGACGGCCGGGCCGCCGTGCCCATGCAATTCGAGGACGTGCTCGCCGGTGTAGGAATGCGGCGCCGGGAAGAACAGCGCGAGACCGGCGTCGATTGGCTCCTGGGCTGCGTCGAGGAAGCGCGCGAAGCGCGCGATGCGCGCCGGCGGCAGGTCGCCGAGCAGGACCGCGGCGATCTCCGGAACCTTCGGTCCGGAGACGCGCACGATGCCGATGCCGCCGCGTCCCGGCGGGGTTGCCGGCGCCACGATGGTATCCGTACGCGTCATGCGCCCAAGAGTACCCCCGCGGCCCGACCGATAGAAGGGGCCGTCAGGTCCGGGTTGCGGTCGCGGCGGCGATGCGGCGGTTGATGTTCCACTGCTGCAGTATCGACAGCAGGCTGTTCACCACGTAGTACAGCACCAGGCCCGAGGGGAAGAACGCGAACAGGCCGGCCATGACCAGCGGCATGAACATGAACATCTTGGCCTGCACCGGATCGGGCGGCGCCGGATTGAGCTTGTACTGCAGCACGCCGGTCAGCGCCATGATGGCCGGCAGAATGAAGTACGGATCGCGCGCCGAGAGGTCCTGGATCCAGAACATGAACGGCGCCTGGCGCAGCTCGACGCTGTAGAGCAGCACCCAGTAGAAGGCGATGAACACCGGGAACTGCAAGAGCATCGGCAGGCAGCCGGAGACCGGATTGACCTTCTCGCGCTTGTACAGCTCCATCATGGCGCGGCCGAGCTGCTCCTTGTCGTCCTTGTAGGTCTCCTGGATGTTCTTGATGCGCGGTCCGAGCGCCTTCATCTTGGCCATCGAGCGGCCGCTGGTTTCCGAGAGCGGATAGAACAGCAGCTTCAGCAGGATGGTGACGACGATGATCGCCACGCCCCAGTTGCCGGTGAGCTTGTGGACTTCGCTCAGCATCCAGAACAGCGGGCGCGCCAGGATGGTGAGTTTGCCGTAGTCATCGAGGTAGGTCAGGGTCGGATCAGTCCGGTCGAGCTGGGCATGCAGCGTCGGACCGACGAACAGCGTCTGACCGAGGGTGAGCACCGCTCCGGGGGCCACCGTATGCTCAGGTCCGGAGGCCGCCAGCAGATACCCGGTACCCGAGACCTGCGAGCTGAACCGGTAGGCGGCGCCCTTCGGCGGCACCACGGCACTGACGAAGTCGTGCTGCGGCACGGCGATCCAGCCGTCGGTCACCGTGCGGGTGTAGTGCTGGTAGTCGCTGCTCGCCGGATCGAGCTTCACGTACTCGTGGCCGTTCCAGATGGCCGGACCGTGATAAGCCTTGCTGCCCGGATCGAAGTAGCTGCCGCTGGTGCGCGGATCGTTGCGGAACAGCTGCGCGTACTGCGTGACGGTCCACGGCTGCGCGCTGCCGTTGTGGATGGCGTACTGCAGACGAATGCGGTAGGAGCCCTTGCGGAAGATGAAGGTCTTGGTGACGGTGATGCCGTTGGCGGTCCAGGTGAGCGGCACGCTGAGCACACCGCTCGGACCCATGCGGTACTCCTGCTGCGGGGCAGTGAAGGCCGCCGTCTGCGTCGGGTAGGCCGACCCGGCCGGCCCCGTCAGGCCGGTCTGCAGCAGGTACTCGCTCGCCGGGGTCGGGTTCTCGAGCACGACACGCTCGGATTTGCCCTTCACCTTCGCATACTTCAGCAGCCGAACGTGTTCGAGCGTGCCGCCTTCGGTGCTGATCTGCAGGTCGTACACGTCGGTGTGCACCTGCACCGTCGCCATCGCGGGGGCCGGCGCCGAGACGAGCTTCGCGCTGGCGGCACCGGCCGGTGCCGCATTCGCAACCGGCGCCGGGGCGGGGCGTGCGGCCGCCGCACCCTGGGTCTGCGGGATGTTCTCGGCGAGGCTCGCGGGGGCCGGGGCCTGCTGCGTGTGCGCCGCGGTCGGTGCCGTCGCGAAATCCGTGGTCCAGGTCGTGTAGTTGAACCACAGCAGCAGGGCCAGTCCCAACCAGACGAAGTAGCGCAGTTGATTAGTCATGTCGGTGAGCAATCGGGGTCGAGCCATGGACGGGCACCGGATCGTAGCCGCCCGCATGCCAGGGATGGCAGCGGCCGATGCGCTTCAGCGCGAGCCAGCCGCCGCGCAGGATGCCGAAGCGTTCGATCGCCTCGGCGGCATAGTGGGAACAGGACGGGTGGAACCGGCAGTTCGGCCCGAGCAGCGGACTGAGGGTCCACTGATACAGGCGGATCAGCGCGAGGGCGAGGGCACGCATCGTTCACTGACCTGGCGCCACAGCGCCTCGAGACTGGCATGCAGTGCGGGGCCCGGCGCACCGAGCGCGCGGGCACGGGCACTGACCACGAGGTCCACGCCGGGCAGCGCCTGCTGATGGCGCCGGAAGGATTCGCGGATGATGCGGCGGATGCGGTTGCGCTCCACCGCGGTACGGGTGACGCGCAGCGCGACGGCCAGGCCGAGGCGGGGACCGGTCTTGTCGTTGCTGATCACTGTCACCGCGAAAAATCCGTTGCCAAAGCGCCGGCCGCGCAGCCGGGCCGCATCGAAGTCCGATTTGTGCCGCACCCGCCTCGACGGCGGAAAGCTCAGCCGCGCTCGAGGCTCACTGCACATGCGGACCCCCTCGTTCTACGC
>JAKADE010000018.1 GCA_021820785.1 Pseudomonadota bacterium | reverse complement strand
ACGATCAGGCGCTCGAATCCGCCCGCCCGCGCCTCGATCGGCAGATAGCCGCCGAGCTGCTCGGCGGCGACCGCGCGGATGCGCGGCAGCAGATCGGCTCCGCTCATGACGCCACCGCCGAACACGATGCGCTCGCTCGCGCACATCAGCGCGACCGTGGCGGCAAGCTGCCCGAGATATCCGCCGATGATGTCAGGTCCGGGGTGTCCGGCAGGCAGCGCACTCATCGGCGCCCCCCAGCGCGCCACGATCGCCGGACCGCTCGCGAGGCCCTCGAGGCAGTCGCCGTGAAACGGGCAGACGCCGCGGAATTGCACATCACGTGGATCACGGCGCACGCGGATATGTCCCATCTCCGGATGAAGCATGCCGCGAATCGAGCGCCCCTGGTCGATCACGCCGCCGCCGATCCCGGTCCCGACCGTGACGTAGGTCAGCGAGTTCGCATCCCGTCCGGCGCCGAGTCTCGCCTCGGCGAGCGCCGCGGCGTTGACATCGGTATCGAGCGCGACCGGACACCCGAAACGCTCGAGCGGCGCCACCAGGGAGGTGCCGGCCCAGCCCGGCTTGGGCGTGCTCAGAATCGATCCCCAGGTAGCCGAGCGAGGCGCGATGTCCACCGGCCCGAAGGCGCCGACGCCAAATGCGCTGAACGCGCCGGCGTTCGCACGCACCTGTTCGAAGAATGCGACGACGGCCGCGAGCGTTTCGGTGGGCGTCGTCGTCGGGATGACGGTGCGCATCTGCGGCGCAATGTCCGTCGGCTCGTAGGCTGCCGCACAGACGAACTTGGTCCCGCCGGCCTCGATGGCCCCGTACAGTGCTCGCCCGTTCACTTCATTCCCCCAGATTGACCGAGCCCGGCCTCGGGCATCGCCACGCACAGCATAACGCGACCGTGTACGGGCTTCAGCCGTCCCACTCGATGTCTCGCGGTACGCCGGTCCAGAGCCCCGGGCAACTGGCGAATTCGAGAGGCTCAGAGGCTGCGCCTTGCCCATGACGGACCGCCCAGCGGCGCGCCGCGAAGTCCGCAATCAGTTCGGCATGGGTCGAGCCGGCCTCCCAGCGCAGCGCCAGAACATCGTGCGCCGTGCGGCCGATCCGCAACGTGCCGCCAAACGCCGGATGTGTGTTGCGCAGCCGGATCAGGCGCAGCAGATCTGCGCAGACAGGCCGCGCAAGCTCCCTCAGGACCTCGTGGCGGCCGTAGCGACCGCGATTGATGTCGCGCCCCACGCCGGAACGCCCGAGCAACTCCATGTCGTTGCCGCCGCCGAGCAAGCCGACGTAGTACACCTGCGGAATCCCGGGCAGAAAGAATTGCACGGCGCGCGCCAGCAGGTAGTCCCGATCGTCGCGGCCGAGGGCGTCGTAAAATGTGCAATTCACCTGGTACAAATCGAGGTTGGAGGCCGCGGCGCCGGTGGCGCGGCGGCTCTGTCCGCCGCTGCGCTCGTGGATGGATTCGACCAGGCGGTCGACGTCGGCCGCAGGCAGCAAGCCGTCGCGGCCGGTGCCGGCCTCGGGCCCGACGTCGATCACGCCGATCCCGTCGTGAGTGTCGAGCACCGTCAAGGCGTTGCGTGGCCGGATCTCGATCCAGCGCTTCAGGTAGCGTGCCGTTCCATTGAACAGTGCGTGCAGGACGAGCGGCGGCAGCGCAAAGTCGTACACCCAGTCCACTCGCGCCGCGATGTCGAGCTGGCGCAGATAATGGGAGTGCACCTCGACGAGCACTTCCATGTCGAGCGAGCGCGCAAGCGCGGTCAGTTCGCCGATGAACTCGAACGTCTCCGGCAGCATGAAGCAGTTCGTCCCGGCGCGCTTGATCGCGTACCCGACCGCATCGAGCCGGATGGCGCGGATGCCGTGCTCGCTGAAGGTCCTCAGGATGCTCTCGAGGTAAGCCCGTCCTTGACGGTGGCGCACGTCGATATCGAGCTGCTGCGGGGTGAAGGTCGTCCAGAGGATCCGCTTCTCCCCGTTCTCGAGCGTTACCGGCGTCAGCGGCAGTCCGGGGCGCGGCCGGTAGATTGCCGTCAGTTCATGCTCGTGCGCGCCGTCCGGGAACACCGCTTCGAGCGTCAGAAACAGTCCGTCGTAGGCCGACGCGTGCCCGCGCTGCGAGAAATCCTTGAACTGCGGCGAGTCGCACGACATGTGATTGACGATCACGTCGGCCATGAGATCGACATGCCGCCCTAGACGGGCCACATCTTCCCACGTGCCGAGGCGCGCATCGACGCGGGTATGATCGATGGGGTCGAAGCCGGCATCCGCACCGTCAATCGGGTCAAAAAACGGCAGCAGGTGCACCGTACCGAACAGCCCTGCCAGCGGTCCGGCAAGCAGCGCTTCGAGCTCGCGCAGCGTACCGCCGCCGAAACGATCCACGTAGGTGATGAGCTGAACCTGATTCTTCATGGTGGAGGCGCGGTCGATTTACGGCGAGGCCGGTCGCAGCTATAATGCAATCGATTGTATTGGAATGTAAAGGGGGGAACATGACCGGTCAGTCATCGGCTGCGGCGCGCAACTTCGCCATCATCCGCGCGCTCACCTGTCTGATGTTTCTGATGTTCGCCATGACCTCCGATGCCGTCGGCAGCGTCATCCCGAAGATCATCGCCGAGTTTCACCTGAGCATGAAGGCCGCCTCGGCCTTTCAATATGCACCCATGGCCGCAATGGCCGCCGGCGCGGTGCTGCTGGGGTTTCTCGCCGACCGCCTGGGCCGCAAGCCGACGATCATCATCGGGCTGGCGCTGTACGGGGTGGCCTCGGCGATGTTCGCCCTCGGCAGCAGTTTCGGGCAGTTCGTCGCGCTGCTTGCGCTCGAGGGGCTCGGCGTCAGCATCTTCAAGACCGGCGCGCTGGCGCTCGTCGGGGACGTTTCGCGCTCGACTGCGCAGCACACCGGGCTGATGAACCTGCTCGAGGGCTTCTTCGGCATCGGCTCGATCATCGGTCCGGCCGTCGTGGCGCTGCTGCTCACCGACCGGCTGTCGTGGAAGTGGCTGTATGTGGTAGCCGCCGGCGTATGCGCCCTGCTCATCGTGCTCGCACTGCTCGCCGAATATCCCGCGGAGCGGCGCACCGAACGCCCGCCGGCAGGCCTGCTGCCGACCCTCGCGCTGCTGCGTGATCCGTACGCGCTCAGTTTCTCCTGCCTTATCTCGCTCTATGTTGCGGTCGAGGTCGCCATCTACGTGTGGATGCCCACATATCTCGGCTTCTACCACGGCGCGCTCATCGCGTTCGTTCCCTATGCACTGACGGCATTTTTCGTGCTGCGGGCCGCCGGCCGTCTGCTCGGGTCGTGGCTGCTGGCACGGTGCTCCTGGGCCACGGCACTCGCCCTCCTCAGCATCGCCATTTTCGGCTGTTTCGCCGGAAGTCTCGCCGGCGGCTCGCACGTCGGGCTGATCCTGCTGCCGCTCTCGGGCCTGTTCATGTCGGTGATCTACCCGACCATCAACTCCAAGGGCATCAGCGGATTCCCCAAAGCCGAGCACGGCCGCGTGTCCGGGCTGCTGCTGGCATTTACGGCGCTCGCCGCTGCACTCGCACCTTTCGCCATGGGTGCGGTCAGCGACGCGTACCGCAGTCCGCGCTACGGATTCGTGCTCGCCACGGGATTTGCGCTGCTGCTCGCGCTCGGTCTCGGGGTCAATGCACTGAGCGGCGCCTCGAGACGCCGGCTGCGTGCCATGGAACAGCGCGAGTACGCGCCGGAAACGCCGGCCACACTCACCCCGGCGCCGACTCCCTGATCATCAGCTCGACCGGCAACGTCACCGATTCGGTCTGTTCTCCCTCAATGCGACGGAACAGCAAATCGATGAGCGTGCGTGCGCCGAGTTCGACGTCCTGACGTACGGTGGTCAGACTGGGTGTCGTGTGCGCAGCGATCGCAATGTCATCGAAGCCGACCACCGCGACATCCTCGGGGACTGAACGGCCCTCGTTCACGAGCGCGCGCATGGCACTGATCGCAATCACGTCGGTGGCCGCAAACAGAGCATCGAAAGACTCCCCGGCCCGCAGGCAATCGCGCACCGCCTGGTAGGCTGCATCCGGCGTCAGATGCGCCGGCACCAGGCGCGCCGGCGCAGTGCCGCGCGGCGCGTCCTGCAGGGCTCGCTCATAACCCTCGTAGCGCTGGCGAAGCTCCGGTCCGGTCGGATCGCCGAGAAAGACGATCCGCCGCCGGCCGCAGTGCAGCAGATGTCGCACCGCAGCACGAGCGCCGCCGGGATTATCCGAGCCCACCGAGCAGTATTTCTGGCCCGGCAGCTGCGCCCCCCAAACCACCAGCGGCAGGTAGGTTTCCGCCGCGCGCTGCAGCGTCTCGTGCTCGGTGCTCTGGCCGATCACGACAATGCCGTCGCTGCGGCCCGAGGCGATCGCCTCGCCCAGCCATTCATGCGTCGGGCGCACCGCTTTTTGCAGGTGCAGTCCGTAGCCACGCTGCGTGACCGCCTCGGCCAGATGGCCGAGCATGGCGACGAAGAACGGATCAGTCAGCGGCTGGCCTGCCTCGTGCTGCAGCGGAATCATCACCGAAACTATCTGCGTGCGCTTCAGCCGCAGACTGCGGGCCACCGGATTGACGACGTAGCCGTGCTCCCGGGCGAGCTGCTCGATACGCTTGCGCTTGCCGGCCTCGACCAGTGGGCTGCCTGCCAGCGCGCGCGACACCGTCGACACGTGCACCCCCGCCAGGCGCGCGATATCGGTCATTTTCGCGGCTTTGCCGCGGCTGCTGTCCCGCGCACGCTGCTTCATAGGTGCGCAGCATAACCGATCGGACCGCCGGGTCGCGCGCGCAGCCGCTCAGGCCTCGAGCAACAGGCGCTGCGAGTCCTCTTGTTTCAGTTTCTCGAGCGCATCTTCGAGCGGCTCGGGCCGGCCGAAGGCGTAGCCCTGCGCGTAATCGACGCCGAGCTCCCCGACCCGCTCGGCGATCGCGCGGTTCTCGACGAACTCCGCCACCGTGTCGATGGAGAACCCCCTGGCAAGCTCGACGATGCCGCGCACCGTCGCCTGGGATCGCGGATTGGTCAGGATGTCGCGCACGAACGAGCCGTCGATCTTCACCCGACCGATCGGCAGCGCGTTGAGATAGGTCAGCGAGTTCGCACCGGTGCCGAAATCATCGAGGGCGAAGCGGCAGTTCCACGGGGCGAGCCGGCGGATCATCTCCTCGGCGCGCGCCAGACTGCTCACCGCGGCCTGCTCGGTGATCTCGAAGGTGATGATGCCGGGCGGCAACTGCGCGGCGCGCAGTTCCTCGCCGAGCTGGCGCGCGAAGGCCTCGTCACCGATCGACTGCCCTGAGAGATTGATCGAAATGCCGATACCACTCGCCTCGAGCACCTCACGGTGCGCGGCAAGCGTCTGCAGCGTCTTGCGCACCACCCATCGGTCGATCGCCGGCAGCATCTGGTAACGCTCTGCGACGGCGACGAGACTCCCGGGCAGCACGACGCCCTCGGTCGGATCGTTGAGACGGACCAGGACCTCGTACCCGCCCGGCAGGTTCCGGTTGCGCAACGGCTCGATGCGCTGCGCGTAGAGCATCAGCTGCTCGGATTTCAGCGCCGCGCGCAGCTGCCCGACCGTCACTGCATCGACATGCCGACGCAGCATGGTTCCATCGTCGCACGTATCGACCTTGAGGCGGTTGCGGCCTCGTTTCTTGGCCGTCTTGCAGGCCAGTTCCGCGGCCGCTAGCGCCCGCGCCAGACCCTGCGGCAGCATCAACAGCGCAGCCACGCCACCGCTGACGGACACGTCGATGGGGTTGTCCACCGGTCCGATGGCGAGGCGGCAGATCCGCTCCTGCAGCTGCTGTGCGAGCACGGCAGCCACGGAAACGTCGGTATCGGGCAGCAGTACCGCGAAGCGGTCCGCGCTGACGCGCGCTGCGAGTGCACTGTCCGGCAGTTGCGGCGGCGCGAGCAGATCGGCGACGCGCACCAGCAGTTCGTTGCCGATTTCGAAGCCGTACAGTTCGTTGACCACGTGCATCTGATCGACGTCGAGGTACAAGACGCTGTGGCAGCCGTCGCTGGCCGCGCCGAGGACGCGCGAGTAGACCTGCTCCAGGCCCTCGCGGGTATACAGTCCGGTGACGCTGTCGAATTGCGAATCGACCATCCCGGCCGCCAGACGACCGAGGTGTCCGGCAAGCCGCAGATGACGCTGGCGGAAGTCCGTCGCATCGGACGGACGGAAGAAGGCGAGCACGCCGAGCACCGGACCGCAATCCGCAGCGATCGGTGCGAGCAGAATCTTGCAGCGCGGCGCAGCGGTGCCGCCGCGACCGTTGAGCACCAGCGGCCGGCGCTTCTGTCGCACCCAGGCACTCATCTGCACGCGGGAGCGCTGCCACAACTCGGCACACTCCTCGTCAGGGATCGCTCCGCCGGACTGCAGCAGGGAAAGGTGGTTGTCAGGCAGATACAGGACGCCGAGGGCGCTGCGCATGCGGGTGGTGGCCGCCGAGAGCAGTGTGTGCAGGCTCGAGCTGCCGCCGGGCGCCTGCTGCGCCGGGCCGGGCAATTCGAGCAGCCACTGCAGATCCGCAGTACGCTCGGTGAGCAGCTGGATCGCCGTCTTGCGCGCCTGATCCTCCTCGAGCTGACGGCGCAGGCATCCCATGAGCGGCTGCAGCGCCGCGGCGGGATCGGGTGGCTGCTCAGGGTGCGCGCAGGCGCACGACAGCGCCACCGCGCCCAGCAGCTTCCCGTCGGCCGAGGCCAGCGGCAGCAGCACCTGCTGCACGCCCGCGCTGACGTCGCGAACGGGCTCGAGCGGACCGCCCGTCAGCCACCCCAGTTCGCGCATCCGTGCGGCGCACGGCGCTGCCTGCAGCGCACCCCAGGACTCCAGGACGCCGAGCGCGCCATCGAACACGCAGATCCCCTGCAGCTCCCCGAGAATGCTGCGCGCCCAGCCGACATAGGCGTAGAACGCCCCCTCGACGGGGTCACATTCGGGTGCGGACGGCGGAAGCTCCTGCAACATGGACGGCAGCGTAACGGAGGTTCCTCTCCGAGAAGTATCGACCAGATCGCGGTCAGACCGCAGCGCGGGCCGCCGCCGGGCTGCCGGCCGTGACGAGCGTCACACCGCGCCGCTCAGGCGGCGGTGATCGCGATCAGGTCGCGGTCGAACGCCTCGATGGGCACCGGCCGCCCGAACAGGTAGCCCTGGTACTGGTCGCAGCCTTGGCGCACGAGGGTGTCCCACTGCCACTGCGTCTCGACGCCCTCGGCGATCACCTCCAGGGCGAGGCTGCGCGCCATCTGCACGATCGTATGGACAAGCGTCTCCCCGCCCGGATGGGACATGCCGGTGACGAAGCTGCGATCAATTTTCAGGATACTGATCGGCAGCTGGCGCAGGTACGAGAGCGAAGAATAGCCGATGCCAAAATCGTCAATCGCAAAGCTGACGCCGAGCCGACGCAGGGCGTGCATCTTGGGGATCACGTCATCCATGTCATGGATCGGCAGACCCTCGGTGATTTCCAGCTCGAGCAGGCTCGGATCGATGCCGGTCCGGGCGATGATGTCGCTGACCTCGGCAACGAAGTGCTCGGCAGCGAGCTGTTTGGGGCTTATGTTCACGGCCACTTTGAGCCCGCGCGCCGGACTGCCCGGACGCGACCACTCGCGCAGCTGCCGGCAGGCGCGCCCGAGCGCCCAGCGGCCGATCTCGTGAATCAGACCGATCTCCTCGGCGAGCGGAATCAGTTCGAGCGGTGAAACGACCCCACGCTGCGGATCGTTCCAGCGCAGCAGCGCCTCCGCGCTGCGGGTCGTGCCGTCCAGATCGACGCGCCGCTGGAAATACAGCTCGAGCTGATCGGTGCTGAACTCATGCCGCAGACGTGACTCCAGCCGCGAGCGCCGCTCGAGCGCGAGTTGCATCCCCGGGGAGAACAGCCGCACCGCGTTGCGCCCGGCATCCTTGGCGGCCTGCAGTGCCACGTCGGCGCGCTTGAGCAGCTCGTTGAACCCCGCGCCGGCCTGTCCACCCCACGGCGCGATGCCTATGCTCGCCGAGCACGAAACCATCTGCCCGCCGATCAGATGCGGCTGCAAGATCGTGGCCAGCAGATCCTCGGCGGTCCGACCCGCGGCCGCATCGGCACGCGCGGCGTCGGCACCGAGGTCCTCGAGCACCAGCAGGAACTCGTCCCCGCCGACCCGCCCGACCAGATCCTCCCCCGGAACGGCCGCGCGCAGCCGCTCGGCGGTCTGCTGCAGCAGGATGTCGCCCGCCTGATGCCCGAGCATGTCGTTGACGGCCTGAAACTTGTCGAGGCCGATCAGCAGCGCCGCACCGTGGCCGCCTGCGTGCTCGGCCCACTGCACGGCCGAACGGAGCCGATCGAGCATGAAGCGCCGGTTCGGCAGTCCGGTGAGTGCATCGAAGTTCAGCAGGCGCGAGATGCGCTGCTCGGAGTCCTTCTGGTCGGACAGATCGGTCAGTGCAGCGATGTAGTGCGTCCAGCGCCCACCGTCGCCCCGCACCCCAGTGAGCGAGAGCCACACCGGGTACTCCTCACCGCTCTTGCGCCGAGCCCAGATCTCTCCCTGCCAGCGGGCGGACAGACGCACCTGCGCGAGCAGTTCCCCGAGCGGCGGCAGCGAGGCGGCACACAATACCGGTAGTTCCTGGCCGAGCAGTTCGTCCGGACCGTAACCGCTCATCATGCGCAGCGCTTCATTGACCCGAATCACCCGTCCTGCCGCATCCGTCACGAGCATCGCGCCGCTCGACTCGAAGGCGAGCGCCGCGATATGCAGTTCCTGCGCCGCGCGCTCCCGTTCGGCGCGCAACTCGATCCGATCGAGCGCGTATTCGATGTCGACGACCATGCGCTCGAGCAGATCGCGGATCTTGTCGGTAAATGCCTCCGGCTGCGTGTCGTACAGCACGAGCAGCGCGTAGACCGCGCCGCCACGACGCAGCGGCAGCGCCGCGCACGAGCCCCACAACACCGGGGCGCCTTCGGTGCGCCACGGCGCCATACGCGGATCCTGGCGGAAATCCTGCACGAACACGGCATGCCCTTCGCGCCACGCGACTCCAACCGGTCCGCGTCCCTCGGGGCGGCTTGCGCTGACGTGCACGGACAAATCGTTCAGATACCGCTCGAACTGACGCGATGCGCTGCAGCGGGCGAGCGGCTTGATCCGCCCTGAGGCCGGATCGGACTGGCCGATCCAGGCCAAGCGCAGCTCGCCGAAACGCACCGCGATCTGGCAGACCCTGTCGAACAGCTCCGCCTCACTCTCACAGCGCGCAATCAGCTGGTTGGTCTCGGCCAGCGTCGAGTACATGCGATTCAGGAACAGGTTCTGCTCGAGCTGCGCGCGCACCTCCGTGTGATCGCGAGCCGCTGCAATCAGCACCCCGGAGGACAGCTTGCTCAAGCTGATCTCGAGCGGAAACTCGCTGCCGTCGCGGCGTGTCCCGAGCATCACTCGACCGCATTCCAGGGCTCCAACCCGGACTCGACCGTCGCGGTGTGCCGCCTTGCACTCGTCGCTAAAGCCGGGAACCAGCCGCTCGACAGGCTCTCCGACCAGCGCCCCCGCGCTCCAGCCGAACAGCTCCGCCGCGAGTGGATTGGCCTGCACGATCCGCCCGTGACGATCGACGACGAGCAGCGCATCCGGCGTGGAGGCGAATAGCTCGTGGCCGCTGAGCGGAACGTCGTCCACGGAGCGCCCGTGTCGAATGAACGTGATGGCGGCAAAAGCCAGCGCAATCACGCCGCCCCCGACCGCCGCGAACATCATCGGATCCCTCCGCAGCGAGCCCGCCGGCCGCAATGGAGCCTCGCTCGGCCCGCGCCCGCAAGCCCATCGCGCCACGCCACTCGGTTCGGTGCTGAGTCGTCATGCATCTGAAATACCTAGAGTCCTAGATATACGACGCTGTCGTGCGAGACGGAGACGAAGATCACAGCCCGGAAATGTGGCGCGATACCGCCGGGTCTCCTTTGACATATGCAGCTCGGTGCGCAACGGCTCCCGCGGCTCCGTCCGCGGGCTGTCCGCTTGCGCCCCTCATTGCTGCTCATCGGGACCCGCCCTCGTGCCTTCGAGGTCCTTGCACCTGACGGGCGGAAGGAAAATCATCCGAATCGTCGCCGCCGCAACACAGTCCGCACCGATGCGCACGCTCTCGGGGCGGATAACGGCTCGCCACATGCGAGCACTGCGGAGTCGCACGGTCGCCGCGAAACATCGGCGAGCTGCGCCACCCCACAACGGCCTCCGAGGCGGCGCGCGTCCCTGCGCGCCTCAATCACCATCGCCGCCCGCGTTGCGCGGGGCCGGCATTACTCGACTCGACCAACCTCAGAACTTCAGCGTGATCGATCCGTACACCAGGCGCGGGGCCCCCGGATTCGCAATGATGTAACCACCATAAGAGGTCTGGAAGTACCCGCCGGAACTCACGTATTCGGTCGAGTTGTACTCCTTGTTCGCCGCATTGAGCACCTGCACCGAGAAGTTCGTGCTCTTCACTCCCGGCATCGATCCGACGAACAGATGGGTCTTGGCGGTCAACGAGAGATTGATCAGATTGTACGCGGACATCGACAGATTGGTCGGCGTTCCCGCGTTCTTGTCGAACAGGTAGCGCTTCCCGACGTACTGATCCCACAACGTTGCATGCATCCGGCCCACCGGCAGCCAGAACCGGTAGGTCACGCCAGCCGTCAGCGTGTCCTCAGGCGAATTCGAGATCGGCAGACCATAGGCGGTCGTGCCGCTGCTCGGATCCTGGAATTCGATCCACTTGTCCTTCAGGTAGCCGAAATTCGCAAATCCGCTCCAATGACGGTTGAACGTCGTGTGCAGCGAGAAATCGACACCTTTGTATTCCGCCGAGCCGTAGCCGAAGTAGACAACCGGACTGGCGCCCTTGTTGTACGTGATCGTCTCGTTGCTCAGGCGAATGTGGAAGAAGTCGAGCGACGCGTAAACGTTGCGCATTCCCGCAAAGCGCAACGCGGCGAACCGCGCTCCGAAATCGTACGTTTCCGCCTTGGCCGGCTTGAGGGTCTGCAGATTCAGCGGATATGTATCCAGATTGCCGGAACTCGGGTTGTGCCGAGTGATCGAGAAATTCGCAAAGAGATTCAAATCACGGAGCGCCTCGTAGTTCACGCCGATTGAGGGCTCGTAACGGACATTATCGGTATTTTCGTCCGGCACGGTATCGAATCCGCCGAAATTGATCGTCTGGCCGCTGTTGGTCGTGATGGTTCCGCCGCCACCGAAATCACCGTTCATGGTGCCGGCCTGGCAGGAAGCCACGACCTGAGGGCTGTTCTGATATTCCGTGCAGAACTGCTGCGGACTGAGATTTGAGAAGTCAGTGATGAAGCCGACGACGCGGAAGCCCGGAACGATCTTCAGGCGCGGGATGGGCCTGAAATCATCCTGCACGAATGCCGCCCAATAGATGTTGTTCGTGGTGTTGTAGTAGGTCTGTTCCGGCTGTGCGAGCGAACTGCCATCGAAATCCGAATAGCCCTGGTAATCGCTCTTGGCACGGGAGAAGATCATGTATCCGCCGTACTTCAGAGTATCCATGCTGCTGAAGTCCTGCGTAAAGGCGAGGCGGTCGCCGAACGTCTTGGAATGCTCGATGTAGTGCTCGACGTTCGTCGCACCCGAATAATTCAGGAGCGGATTGCTCGGCAAGCTCGACTGCACGCCGCCGCCATACTGCGCGAACAGCGGATTGCTCGGCAGGATGAAATTGTTCGAGCGGTAGTGCACCACCTTGCCGAAGCGCAGCCATACGATGTTCGACAGATGCAGGCTGCTGGAGAGATTCAGATGCAGGTGCGACCAGAGCATGTGATTCTGGATCTCGATGGTCTTGTGCCACACCGAGCGCGGCAGCGTCGCATAGAAACCCGAGGTCTGCTGGCTGTACGGCTGACCGATTCCGAGCCCGCCGGTGTTGAGCAGCGGCTGCGGCGTGAGCGGAATCATGTTCGGACGCCACTCATGGTTGCGCTGAAAGTAGTAGCCGAAGCTCACCGACCCGCTGGCCAGCTGCTTGCGGGTCTTGACGTACCCTTCCTCGGTGTCGGCCGGCAGGCTGTCCTGGGTATCCCGAATGGCATCGCTGCGCCCGGAGGCCAGACCGAACACGGTCGACCAGCCGTGGTGCTCGCCGGTGTTGTAGACCGCGGAGGTGTCGTAGGTCGAGGAGCTTCCACCGGCCAGGGTGACCTTTCCACCGCTGAGCGCACTCGGCTGCACCGGAATGAAATCGATGGTCCCGCCCATGCTGCTGTACCAGCGCTCGCTCGGGTTGCCGGGGCCGATGATGACGTTCTCGCCCTGCATCAACGCGCCGATCGGTACCTCGACGGAGTGCCACGCCGTGCCCTGGCTCAGGCTGTTCAGCGGTACGCCGTCGAATTCGGCCTGAATCGCGTTCGTTTCCACGTCACCCGGGATGCTGTTGTATCCGACCTTGATGCCGCGGATTGAAATCGTCTGACGGCCAGTTGCGCTGTAGTTGTTCGTGCCCGAGACGTATACGTTCGGCAGCACGCTGAGCGCCTGCGTACCGCCCGCATCGGGACCAAACATGTCGATCATCGTCTTGGTGACCGCCTCGGCGGGCTGCGAGGAGTTGCGCAGCTGCTTGGCGCTGAGCACCTGACTGGTGAAGTCGTGGTAGCCCTCGATCGTGACGAGCTTCAGCGCGCCGGCGCCCGCTGCGGTTGCCGCAGCAGCCATCGCCGCATTGGCTGCCGCACTCGAGCTCGCGTTCGCGGCGGCCGATGCCCCGGCTGCACCGCCCTGCGCTGCCTGGGCCGGGAGCGCTGCGCTCACGAGCACCGCCCCGAGGATCATCTGCACCGCACACTGCACTCGTGGATTCATGACTCCGCCTTTCTTCGATGTGGACGAAAGAATGGGCGGGCAAGGTAGTGGCCCTACGTGACGTCAGTGTTTCGGAAGCGTTGCGCGTTCGTGACAGTTGCGCCGCCGATATTTGAGCAATTGCCGGCAAGACATTGATCGCAGAGGAAATTGCAGTGCGCACCCAAAGTCTGGCGTCGGCACGCAACAGTCGTAGAATGCCCGCATGAGTCCCTTGACGATCTTCGGGCTGTTCGCGGTCACCGCGATGCTGGTGTGTTATGCGCTCGAGGAGCGTCGAGCCGTGTACAGCCTGGCGTTCGGCGGCGCCTGCATTCTGGGATCAATCTACGGGTTTCTGCAGGGTGCCTGGCCGTTCGGACTGGTCGAGGCCGTCTGGGCGCTCGTCGCCGCCCGGCGCTGGTGGAACCGTCGACGCGCACCGCGCGACTGAAGACTGCCACCCACCCAGGACTGCGCGTCCGGGGCGGGCCGACCGAGGAGTACGCAGCCGTCCCAGGCCGGCACGGGTTTCTCGCCGGGCCGCGCCAGCACACGTTGACGCGCAATGCCTTGAGCCAGCACGTTCCGCGGCGTGTCATAGTCACGCAACGTCTGTGTCACGGTCATGAGCGGCGCGACACGCTGCAAACGCTCCGTGACGACCGTCCCGAGGTACAACGGTTCGATGACCGCAGCCGTGGTCAACTCGATGCCGGAGCGCCACAACCGCAGAACATACCGTTCGCGCGCGACGCCGCTGCGGTGCACCAGCACGAGCGCCTCGCGATGGCCGCTCTGCAGATGCGGTAGTACCGGCAGGTCGGCAAGCCCGACGTGCGGCTCGAACCAGCGGGCCGCGGTACGCAGCGTCCATGGCGGCGGACTCCGCCAGCCGTGCGCCGCGAGCTCGCGCTGCAGTCCGGCGCGAGGCCCGGCCCACTGGAAGGTCAGCGGCTGCTCGGCCCCGCCGATCAGATCGACGCGACGGGCGGGCAGACGGCGCCATCCGCGCTGCCACCAGGCCTCGAGCGGCATCAGCTGCGCCTGCTGACGCACCGCGTAGCGACGCATGTCGGATGCGTGACGCTGCGCGATGTGCAGGCCGCCGAACAGCGCCAGCGCCACACCCGTGCTCACGCACAGACCGGTCGCGCCGACCCGAGGGGGATCGTGGCGCAGATAGGCGATCGCGAGCAGCGCAGCGGCGGCGATGCCGAAGGCCGTCCCGGCCAGCACGTCGGACAGCCAGTGCGCTCCCAGGTAGACCCGCGAAAAGGCGATCGCGCTGATCAGAACGGCGATCGCGCCGGTGATCGGCAGGCGCCAGCGGCCCTTGACTTCCCACGCGGTGATGATTGCGAGGAATCCGTACAGCGCAGCATTGGCCGCGGAATGTCCGCTCGGGAGCGCGAACGCATCCCACCCGGTATCGATCGGTTCGGGACGATGGATGCGCAGGGCCACTTTCAGCACGGCGCTGGCGATCCCCGCGACCGCCACCACGCTGACCAGATGGACGGCAGCGCGCCAGTTGCGCCGCCAGGCCAGCCACGCCAGCGCCGCCACGGCAACCGCCGCGACGACCCCGGCATCACCGAGTTCGGTGACGGCCACCATCGCCTGGTCAACCCACTCGGTACGCAGACCCTGCAGAAAATGAAAAACCGCCTGGTTGGCGCGCACCAGTGGATCGCCGGCGATGACGTCCTGCAGCACGCCGAAGAACAGCCACATGCTCGACAGCACGAGAGCCACGAGCACTGCCAGCCCCGGCATCTCGCGCCGCGTCGGATCGAGCACTGCAAGCAACTGCCGCGCGAACCAGCCGCTGCGCCCCGCCGCCCAGACACGCAGCCCCTCCTGGGCTGCGAGCGCGTGCGGGGCGACCCGGCGCAGCAGGTAGCGCATCAGCAGGTAGAGCAACCCGAGCAGCACCAGCACGATGGCCGCGATCAGCGCCAGCCGCCCGGCCACGGCGCCGAGCAACACGAATGAGGCCCCGATGGCAGCACCGGCGAAAATGTGGGCCGGTGCCCACAACAGCGCTGAGAGCAGGTTCATCAGGTAGAAGCGGGCCGCATCCATGGACAGCACGCCGCTCAGGACGGGCACGATCGCCCGCACCCCGGGGGTGAAGCGGGCCGTGAACACGCTCTTGCCGCCGTGGCGCTCCAGGAACGCTGCGCCGCGCGCCACGAGTCGCGGGCGACCACGAAACGGCCAGCGGCCGAGGATAGCCGCGTGATAATGCCGGCCGAGCCAGAAGGCAAAGCCGTCGCCGAGCACGGCTCCGACGAATGCCGCAAGGACCAGTGGCCACAACCGCAGCGCTCCGGTCGGCACCAGTGCGCTGACGGCGAAGATGATCGCGTCTCCGGGCACGAACGCGCCCACCACCGGCAACGATTCGGACAGGGATACGAGCAGGATCAGTCCGTACGCGACGTTCTGGTGTGCTCCGGCGAGGGCCACGACAGAACGGGTGATTGCGCCGAGCATGGGCATTCGACTCAGGAACAGGCGGCGCGTTGCATGAGGCGGCATTATTTCATGCGTCGCGCCGCCATGCGCATCCTCCCTGATGCCGCCCGGCCCATTCGCGCGTACGCTATGCACATCGAAGTGACCTCGGAGGCGCAGCATGTACCAACGGATCCTCGTCCCCGTCGATGGCAGTTCGGCCGCGGTCCAGGGCCTGCACGAGGCGATCAGGCTGGCGCGCAACCAGAGCGCGCAGATTCTGCTGCTGCACGTCGTCGATGAATGGCGGGTTGCCGCCGGTGACATCGCGGCGGTCAATCTCGATGCGGGCTCGAAGGCGCTGCGCGAGGCGGGGGCGCAACTGCTGAAGCAGGCCGAGGAGCAGGTGCGCGAAGCGGGCATCCCGGTTCAAACCGTGCTCCTCGAGGAATTGGGCGTCCCCGTCGGCGAGTGCATCGTGCAGCGCGCCCAGCAGTGGCAGGCCGATCTGATCGTCTGCGGCACGCATGGCCGTCACGGCGTGAGCCGCCTGCTGCTCGGCAGCAGCGCGGAGTACATCGTGCGCCACACTTCGGTGCCGGTACTGCTGGTGCGCGAACCGGAGACGACCGAGGCGCGGTGACGACCTGCGGGCCCCGTCGGCCGGAAGGGACCGATCGACGCCGAGACGAGCCGCCTCAGCGCTCGATCTTCCGCAGCATGCCGTGATTGATCTCGGAGATCTGCGGCGCGCTCGCGGAGTTGGTGTCGTACCGGCTACAGAGCAGCGCTCGGCCCCGACCGGCAAGGATCTGCGGCGGATAGCGCCGCCTCAAACAGCGTCACGATCGCCGGCATGTCCCACGGTTGCTCGCGAATCGATCAGCGCGAGCCCACCGACGCGACACGGGCCGCCCGTTGCCCGTAAACCACGCTGCGCACACGCGCCCTGTCGATCGCGACGATGACCGAGGTAAATCCTCGCACCGCCGCATTCGGCAGCCCCCGGTCGACGCCCTGGGCGCACGGCGCACCGCTGCCGATCAACACACCTGCAACGGCGAGTGAGCCCTCTGGCGCGGCAACACCCGGAGGTATACCGGCGCAGCTGCAGGCCGAGTTGCACCCGACGCGCACCGCGCGCCGGGCCGCGACGAATTCCCGCACCGGCGTGATGCCGTCGCGGGAGTTGTACAGGGTCGATCGCGCTGCCCGCAAAGATTCAACAGCAATGCCGGGCTCGGGGTTGCCATGACGGACATATCCGCTCGGCAGTGCGGCCGGCGCGGGCAAGCATCGTGTCCAGGCGGCACGAGCGTCGAAAATTCAAAGTGATCGGCCGCGGTGCGCAGTGCGTGCCGTCCGTGCACGGGCTGGATGGTCACCTGGCGCCGGAGTTGCTGTTGGTTGTTGTGGCGTCGCACGACCAGCACCCTGTCGCGCCGCAGCTGCACCAACTCCGACGACCATGCCCCCGGCCGCCACAACGCCTGCCCGCAGATCCGGGCGCAGCCGCATACGCATCATGGAGACCCGCGGGACGGAGAAAATCACGATCCGGTCTAAAACGATCTTAAGGGTTTTTATGTTACATACCGGACCAAGTCCAGATGCAACCCTTTGATTCGCAGTTCTTTTTGAACTGGCGGAGAGGGTGGGATTCGAACCCACGTGCCGGTTTTACCCGACCATCCGATTTCGAGTCGGCGCCGTTATGACCGCTTCGGTACCTCTCCCCGGGGTCGGTGATATTATACCTGTATATTTTTGCCTCTGTGGAGTCCGGTTTTGGCGCGAAGACGCATCCATGCACGCCTCGGACGGACCGCATTCAGGATGGGAACAGTGGCAGCGGTCACCGCCATGGCGCTTCTGGCGCACAGTTCGCGCAACCAAACGGTGCTCGAACGGATCCGCGCCCGGGGAGAATTGCGCGTCGCGACGCTGAATCTCCCCACCTGCTATTACATCGGGCCGAAGGGTCCGACGGGCCTGGAGTACGACCTGGCCAAGGATTTCGCGCACGATCTCGGCGTGAAATTGAAGATCGTCTCCCTGCCTGACGAGGCGGCGCTGCGCGCCGCCCTCGCCTCGGGACGGG
>JAKADE010000453.1 GCA_021820785.1 Pseudomonadota bacterium | reverse complement strand
GCGCTCGCGAACTTCGCCAATCCGCAGGGACTGGCTCAGACCGGCAACACCCAGTGGCAGGAGACGTTCTCGTCGGGCGCGGCAGTCCACGGCGTTGCCGGCGGATCCGGATTCGGCACCATCCAATCCGGCGCACTCGAGCAGTCGAACGTGAACGTGACCGCGCAGCTGGTGAACATGATTACCGCGCAGCGCGATTTCCAGGCCAACGCGCAGATGATCAACACGGCGAATCAGGTCACGCAGGCAATTCTGCGCATCTGATCAGGCACTGAGAGACGCACGTGAACAAGGCGCTGTATGTGGCGATGACCGGGGCGAAGGAGATCCTCAACGCCCAGGCCGTCAACAACTTCAACCTGGCGAACGTCAACACCACCGGCTTCAAGGCCGAGCTGTCCGCGTTCCAGAGCCAGGCGGTCGAAGGCAGCGGCTACGCTTCGCGCGTCTACGCCACGGCCAATTCAAGCGGATGGAACGATTCCTCGGGCTCGATGATCACCACCGGCCGGCCGCTCGATGTGGCCGTACAGGGACAAGGCTTCATCGCCGTCCAGGGACCGAACGGCCAGGAAGCTTACACGCGCAACGGCGATCTGCACGTGGAGGCGAGCGGCATGCTGGTGACCAGCACCGGCCAGCTGGTGCTGGGCGACAGCGGACCGATCAGCGTGCCGCCGAGTGCCTCGGTCAAGATCGGCTCAGACGGCACGGTTTCGGCCGTGCCGCTCGGCCAAACGCCCGACACCCTGGTGACACTGGGGCGCATCAAGCTGGTCAACCCGCCGCCGACCAGCCTGGTGCGCGGCGGGGATGGCCTGTTCGTCACCAACACCGGCAAGCCGGCTCCGGCCGATGCCACCGTACGGCTCGCCTCCGGGGTGCTCGAATCGAGCAATGTCGATGTCGCCAATGCAATGGTGAACATGATCGACCTCGCCCGCAGCTGGGATCTGCAGGTCAAGGTCATGAAGAGCGTCAAGAGTAATTCGAGCGCAGCGAGTCAGTTGCTGCAGCCCGGTTGATCACGCGATAGCACGAGGGTACTTCTATGGACGCAGCACTGTGGGCCGCCAAGACCGGTCTCGACGCGCAAAACACTGAGATGTCGATCATCGCCAATAATCTGGCGAACGTAAACACCACGGGGTTCAAGCGCGACCGGGCAGTGTTCGAAGATCTGCTCTACCAGAACAAGGGGCAGGTCGGCGCGAACACCACGCAGTCGACCCAGTCACCGTCTGGACTGTCGATCGGCACCGGCGTGCGGCTGGTGGCGACGGAGAAGAACTACAGTCAGGGCAGCCTTACCCAGACCGGCAATCCGCTCGATATGGCGGTCCAGGGCCAGGGCTTCTTCCAGATTCAGATGCCGGACGGCACCCTCGCCTACACCCGCGATGGCAGCTTTCAGGTGGATGCACAGGGTCAGCTGGTCACGGCCAGCGGCTACGTGGTGCAGCCGGGGATCACCATTCCCCAGGGCGCCCAGAGCGTCACCGTCGGCACGGACGGAACCGTGAGCGTCGTACTCCCCGGGCAGAGCGCTCCCACCCAGGTCGGGCAGATCCAGCTCGCGAATTTCATCAATCCGACGGGACTTCAACCCATCGGCAACAACCTGTTGCTGCAATCCGCTTCGAGTGGCTCGCCGCAGACCGGCAATCCGGGCTCGAGCGGGCTCGGCACCATCGGTCAAGGCGAACTCGAAGCCTCGAACGTGAACGTAGTGGAGTCCCTGGTGAACATGATCGAGACGCAGCGCGCCTATGAGATGAATTCCAAGGCGATCTCGACGGTTTCCCAGATGCTGCAGTACGCGACCCAGAACATGTGAGGAAGACTGTGATCAGCCATCGAACCACTCTGCGTGTGCTGTCGGCCATAGTTGCCGCCTGTATGCTCTGCGCCTGCACCACGCAAAGAGCACTGCACTACGACCAGGCATTCGACATGCCGCAAATGCCGACGCCCTCGGCGGACGGCGCGATTTTCCATCCCGGTTACGACTCCGGGTTGTTCGAAAATGCCACGGCGCACAGCGTCGGGGACATCGTCACCATCCTGCTGCAGGAGTCGACCAGCGCGCAAAAGAGCTCGCAGACGGACACCTCGAAGACCACCAAGGATTCGCTCTCCGCCCCGTCGCTGCTCGGGATCCCCATGACTTTCCACGGCAACTCGTTTCTCAGCGGCACCATCAATAACGGCAACACCTTCAGCGGCGCGGGCGACAGCAAGCAAAGCGACAGCTTAGTCGGCGCGATCACGGTCACCGTGGTGAAGCGGCTGCCGAATGGCAATCTGGTCGTACGAGGGCAGAAGCTCGTGCAGATCAACCAAGGCGAGGAATACGTGCGCCTGCAGGGGATCATCCGTCCGATCGATATTGCCCCGGACAATACGATCTCCTCGCAGCAAGTCGCCGACGCCCAGATCGCTTACGGACAGACCGGTGCGCTCGCGGACGCCAACCAGCCCGGCCTGCTGTCCCGATTCTTCAATAGTCCCTGGCTGCCTTTCTAAGGATTGATCAACGTGACGAAGTCGCAACGCACCTGGGAACCGAGCTACAAAGCGCTGATCAGAGCGTACTTCGCGCTGACGCTGGCGGCGCTGCTGGTCGCCTGTGGAGCGGCGCACGCGGAGCGGGTACGCGACCTGGCCTCGGTTGCCGGGGTGCGCGGCAACCAGCTGGTCGGTTACGGCCTGGTCGTCGGCCTCGACGGCACGGGGGATCAGACCACCCAGACGCCCTTCACGGTCCTCAGCATCGAGAACATGCTGGAGAAGTTCGGCGTTCGAATCCCGGCCAATACCAATCCGCAGCTGAAGAACGTGGCAGCCGTCACGGTCCACGCCACACTGCCGCCGTTCGCGCAACCCGGACAGACGATCGACGTCACCGTGTCCTCCATCGGCAATGCAACCAGTCTGCGCGGCGGAAGCCTGATCATGACGCCGCTGCACGGTGCCGATGGTGAGGTCTATGCCATGGCCCAGGGCAGCGTGCTGGTGAACGGCTTCGCCGCTCAGGGGGCGGACGGTTCGAGCATCACCGTCAATATCCCGAGCAGCGGATCGATTCCCAATGGGGCGACGGTCGAGCGCTCGGTCCCGACTGACTTCGACTCGCAGCCGTTCGTGACACTGAACCTCGACACACCGAGCTTCACCACTGCGACACGCCTGACCCAGGTCATCAACAAGACCTTCGGGACGGGGACCGCCGAGGCGCTCGATTCGGTCTCGGTCCGGGTGCGTGCACCGATGAATCCGAGTCAGCGCACGGCGTATGTCGCGGCGCTGCAGAATCTCAGCGTGTCGCCGGGCACGCCGCCGGCGCGCGTGATCATCAATTCACGCACCGGCACGGTGGTGATCAGCGCACAGGTCAAGGTGATGCCCGCCGCGGTTTCGAGCGGCTCGCTGTCGGTCACGATCACCGAGCACTACGGCGTGAGTCAGCCGAACCCGTTCGCCGCCGGGAGCACCGTGGTGGTACCGCACAGCTCGATCGAGGTCCGCCAGCAGAAGGCCCACATGTTC
>JAKADE010000452.1 GCA_021820785.1 Pseudomonadota bacterium | reverse complement strand
GCGCTGGATCTGATGCATCAGTGCCAGGCACTCCGCGCGGGTGCCGTACTCGTCGATGACTTCCCGGTGCTGAGTGGCTTCGCGGGCCCGCATCACGAGCAGTGGCAGCGCGGTCAGGCTCGCGCACATCACCTCGGCGTACGCGATCACCGTCAGATTGATCAGCCGGCGCGCCTGCAGCGACAGCCCGGGGAACTCCGGCGCCTGTTCGGCAGCGAGCTCCGCGGCGCTCTGGCAGGCGCTGGCGAAGGATGCCTCGGCGGCCGCAGCCTCGGCCCGCGCCCGCGCCAGGATCTGCTCGAGCGCGCGCCGCTTGAAGAAATGCCAGAACCGGCGCAGCGCGGCCCGCTCGCGCTCGAGCGTCGCGACACGCTCGCTCGCCTGCGCGCACAGCTCGCGCACCACCTGCAGGTGCTGCTCGGCGCTCTGGCGCCGGGCGAACTGGCGGCGGTTATGCTCGGCCAGATGCGCGCGCCGCTCGCGCTCCTCCTGCTGCGCCGCGAGCTCTGCGACGAAGCGCTCGAGCTGATCGTGCCCGCTCTTCCACAGCCGGCGCAGCTGGTAGAAGACGAGTGCAGGGTAGGCCGTTTCGTCGACCCCGAGGCGCTGTTCGAGCGCCCCGAGGGTCTCGCGCACGCGCCGGGTCACCCCTTCCTGCTGCTTGATGCGATCCTTCAGCCGCTCGACCTCCTCCTTCAGGTCCCCGAACGCCTTCTTCAGCTCCGCGCGGTTGCGAAACAGCGCCAACACCCGATGGTCCTCGGGCGCCGCCTGAGCGCGCTGCAAGGGAAGTTTCAGAAACCCAAGCTGTCGAAATGCCTTCATGACCGGTGCGGCGGACGCCGCGAGAGGTCACACGGCGGTCCCCGCGAAGCGATGCCCGCGCTCCGCGCAATACTCCAACCATTTATTTAACATCATGTTGCGCACCCAGCGCTGACGGAGTTCACGCTCCGCGCAGGCGAGAACCTTGGCCGCAGGCTCGGCCGGACGATCGGCGCGCGGCTCGGCCTCGACCAGGCGAGCATCGTGGTACACGCGCAGGCGCAGATCCGGGCAGTGGGTCAGACCGAGCGGCTCGGGCAGTTCGTAGGTCAGATCGAAGATGCTGGTATAGGCGCACTGCTCGATCACGGTGAGCAGCAGATCACAGTCCCCCTCGATCCGCGAGCGGTACGTGCCGCGCAGCGCGCGCAGGTCGCCGGCGAGCCAGCCGAGCCGGATGTAGTTGCTCTCGTACAGGCTCATCAATGCCACGAAGCTGCGCGGGCGGGCACGCCAGGAAACCGGTGAGAGCGCATCGTTGAGCATCTCCCCGACTATAGCGGAGGAACGGGCCAGTGCAAGCCGCTTCGCCCCTCGTGCGCGCGCGTTCACGCCGGTGCAATAATCATGCGCGAGCAGTTCCGCTAGGCGCGATTGCGCCGCTCGATGCCCGTGGTGTTGAGAATGCGGCTGGCGATCTCCTCGATCGAGCACTCGGTGGTGTCGAGCGAGGGAATACCGTGGCGCGCAATCAGCGCCTCGACCGCGCTCAGCTCGAAGCGCACCTGCTGCGCCGAGGCGTAGCGGCTGTTCGGCCGGCGTTCGTGGCGGATCTGCTGCAGCCGCTCCGGCTTGATGGTGAGCGCGAACAGCTTGCTGCGAAACGGCTCGAGCCGCTGCGGCAGGCGACCTGACTCCAGGTCCTCCTCCGTGAGCGGATAGTTGGCCGCGAAGACCCCGTACTGCAGCGCCAGATACAGACAGGTCGGGGTCTTGCCGCAGCGCGACACGCCGATCAGCACCAGATCGGCATGTTCATAATCGCCGCCGACTCCGTCGTCGTTGGCCAACGCGAAGTTGGTCGCATTGATGCGCACCGAGTACATGGCCGGATCGGCAATGCCGTGCGCGCGGCCCGTGCGGTGCGTCGAGCGGGTATCGAGTTCCTCCTCGAGCGGCCCGACGAAGGCGGCGAAGAAATCCAGGCACAGTCCGTTGGAACGGCGCACCACTTCGCGCAGATCATCCTGCACCAGCGTGCTGAAGACGATCGGCCGCAGGCCGTCCTCGAGGGCTGTCCGGTCGATGCGACGCACCGCCTCTTCGGCCTTGTCAAGGGTCGACACAAATGGCAAAGTCACCGCGCGAAATTCGAGACCCTCGAACTGGGTCATGAGGCTGTGACCCAGCGTCTCAGCGGTCACGCCCGTCTGGTCTGAGACGAAGAAAACGGTTCGTCGGCCCACGGCGCGAGCCTCGGTTGCAGTCAGTGGACGGGCAGTTTTCCACCGCGCGCAGCGCGGAGCAAGCGGCAGGCGGGGTTTCTCTTGGACGCATACGTCATTCCCTTCGAGCAGGTCGGGCAGCACGATATCGAGACCGTGGGCGGCAAGAACGCCTCGCTCGGAGAGATGATCGGGGCTCTGACGCGCCTCGGCGTCAACGTGCCGGGCGGCTTTGCCACCACCGCGTTCGCCTACCGCGAATTCCTCAAGCAGGATGCGCTCGATGCGCGCATCCGCGCCGAACTCGCCGCACTCGACGTGAACGATGTGGAACGGCTCGCGGTCTGCGGCGCGCGCATCCGCCAGTGGATCCTCGCCACGCCCTTCCCGCCGGCGCTCGAGCAGGCGGTGCGGGCGGGCCTGCGCCAGATGAGCGGCGGGGAGGACATCGCCGTCGCAGTGCGTTCTTCAGCGACCGCGGAGGATCTGCCCGAGGCCTCCTTCGCCGGCCAGCAGGAGACATTTCTCAACGTTCGCGGCGAAAACCAGGTGCTCGCCGCGATGCACCAGGTGTTCGCGTCGCTGTTCAACGACCGCGCCATTGCCTATCGGGTGCATCAGGGCTTCGACCATGGTGCGGTAGCGTTATCAGCCGGCGTGCAGCACATGGTGCGCAGCGATCTCGGGGCGAGCGGAGTGATGTTCACGCTCGACACGGACTCCGGCTTTCGCGACGTCGTTTTCATCACCGCCGCCTACGGCCTCGGGGAAACCGTGGTGCAGGGTGCGGTGAACCCCGATGAGTTCTACGTGTACAAGCCGGCGCTGCGCGCCGGCCGCGAAGCGATCGTGCGGCGCAACCTCGGCGCCAAGGCGATCAAGATGGTCTATGCGCCGGAGGGCTCCACCGAGCGCGTGTGCACCGTGGACGTCGCGCCGGCGGAGCGCGCGCGCTTCTGCCTCAGCGAAGCCGACATCCTCGCCCTCGCCCGCCAGGCCCTGCTGATCGAGACGCACTACGGCAAGCCGATGGACATCGAGTGGGGCAAGGACGGCGCCACGGGCGAGCTGTACATCCTGCAGGCCCGGCCCGAGACGGTCCAGAGCCGCGCCGGACGCACCCTGCAGCGCTACACGCTCAAGGCGGCACGCACGACGGTGCTGGCGAGCGGCCGCAGCATCGGGCAGCGCATCGGCGCCGGCCCGGCGCGCATCATCCGCGACGTCAGCGAGATGGCCCGCGTACAGAGCGGCGACGTGCTGGTTGCCGACATGACCGATCCGGATTGGGAGCCGGTCATGAAGCGCGCCGCGGCGATCGTCACCAACCGCGGGGGAC
>JAKADE010000451.1 GCA_021820785.1 Pseudomonadota bacterium | reverse complement strand
CTGACCGGTGTAGCAGCCCTTGTCGAACGCGATCGCATCGAGCGCATCGAGATTCAACATCTGTGCGACGAAGTGCTCGCTCGTCGCTGCGTACACCTGCGTGAGGCCGGCGCGCACATCGAGCAGCCGCCATTGTTCGCGCGCCGTGGGCGAGGCCTCGCCCGGGGTCTGATCCGCCGGGGCGATCTCGAGCCAGCGCGCCGGAGCGGCGCCGAGGCACACCGACCAGCGCGCCTCGTGCCGCGTGCACGCGCCGGGCGTTTGCGCGAGCGACTGCGGCGCGAGCGTCGCGGGCGTCCCGTCCGGCAGGTGCTCCGCCGCCGCCAGGGCACTGATGCCCCATTCGCCCGAGACGTCAGTGAGCGTGACTTTGGCGCGCAGCACGTATTTGGCGAGCCGGTCTCTGACGATTGTCACGAGTTCGCGCGGCAGCAGCGCGAGCAGTTCGTCCTCGGCGCGCGCCACGAGGCGCAGCAGGGCGATCGTGCGCCCCTGGGGGGTGTGGTAGCCGGCGAGCAGCGTGCGCTCCGGGCTGAGGCGGGTCAGGTCGTTCGACACCTGTCCCTGCAGGAAACGCGCAGCGTCGGCTCCGCCGATGCGCAGCACGCCGAGATCCGTCAATGCGGTGCGGTGCAGTGGTGAATTCATATGACGATATCTTAGCGGACCGCAGCGCCCGCAAGCTGTGCCGTGGCGGGCACAGCGCGATTCTGGCAAACTTAGCGGACATGCAGGACGATTCGAATACCCCCCAACCGCCGTCCGCAACCGAAGCCGGCGCAGGGGCCGCAGCATCTGCGCCCGCTGCCGCGCGCGAGTCGCAGCCGACGCCCCGGGAGATCGGCGGACCGGCCGGCCCCGAGCCGACGCGCTTCGGCGACTGGGAGCGCAAGGGCCGCTGTATCGACTTTTGACCGCTCGAGCACTTATGGCTGAAAGACCCACTTCGCCGCATCTGTCCGTGTACCGGATGCACCGCTACACGCTGCTCACCTCCGTGCTGAACCGCGCCACCGGGCTCGTGCTCTCGCTCGGAGTCATCGTGCTGGTGTACTGGCTGATGGCCATCGCCGGCGGGCCGCTCGCCTATGCGCACGCGAACGCGCTGCTCGGGCGCGGAATTTTCAAGATCCTCTGGCTCGCGCTGCTCGCGGTGTTTTCCTATCACCTGTGCGCCGGCCTGCGCCATCTGGTGTGGGACAGCGGCCGCGGCCTGGAGCGTGCGCAGTCGCGCGCCAGCGCGTACCTCGTTCTGATCGGCAGTGCGGTGTTGTTTGCCGCGCTCGCCGCATGGCTGCTCGCCGGGAGGCACGCATGAGCCTGCGCAGTCCGCTCGGCCAGGTGCTCGGCCGCGGCGCGGCCAAGGAAGGCGTGCATCACTGGTGGGTGCAGCGGCTGACGGCCGTGGCGCTGGTGCCGCTCGCCATCTGGTTCGTCGTCTCGCTGCTGTCGCTGCCGACGCTCTCCTATCCGGCGGTGAGCGCCTGGATGGGGCAGACGTGGACGGCGGTGCTGCTGATCCTGTTCGTGCTGAGCGCGGCCTGGCATTCGCAGCTCGGCGTGCGCGTGGTCGTCGAGGACTACGTTCACGGGCGCGGCATGCGCACCGTGGCGCTCGCGCTGGTGACCTATCTGCACGTGCTCGCCGCCGCCGCCGGCGTGTTCGCAGTTATCAAAGTGGCGTTGGGAGGCGCCGCATGAGCACATACGAATTCATCGACCACACCTACGACGTCATCGTCGTCGGCGCGGGCGGCTCCGGACTGCGTGCCACGCTCGGCCTCGCCGAGGCGGGACTGTCCACCGCCTGCATCAGCAAGCTGTTCCCGACGCGCAGTCACACCGTGGCCGCCCAGGGCGGCATCAGCGCCGCACTCGGCAACATGGGCGAGGACGACTGGCGCTGGCACATGTACGACACGGTCAAGGGCTCGGACTGGCTCGGTGACCAGGATGCGATCGAGCTGATGTGCAAGGAGGCGCCGGCGGCGGTCATCGAGCTCGAGCACTATGGCGTGCCGTTCTCGCGCACCGAGCAGGGCCGGATCTACCAGCGGCCCTTCGGCGGCATGACCACGCACTTCGGCAAGGGCATCGCGCAGCGCACCTGCGCGGCCGCCGACCGCACCGGGCATGCGCTGCTGCATACGCTCTATCAGCAGTCGATCCGGCGCTCCGCGACCTTCTTCGTCGAATTCTTCGCGATCGACCTGATCATGGAGAACGGGCAGTGCCGCGGCGTGATCGCGCTCGACATGACCGAAGGGAAGCTGCACCGCTTCCGCGCGCACATGACCATCCTCGCCACCGGCGGCTATGGCCGGGCATATTTCTCCTGCACCTCGGCGCACTCGTGCACCGGGGACGGCAATGCCATGGCGCTGCGCGCCGGGCTGCCGCTGCAGGACATGGAGTTCGTGCAGTTCCACCCGACCGGCATCTACCGCGCCGGCTGTCTGATCACCGAGGGAGTGCGCGGCGAGGGCGGCTATCTCACCAACGCCAAGGGCGAGCGCTTCATGGAGCGCTATGCGCCGAACGCGAAGGACCTCGCTTCGCGCGACGTGGTGAGCCGCGCCATGACCATCGAGATCCGCGAGGGCCGCGGCGTCGGCACCGAGCGCGATCACATCCATCTGCATCTCGAGCACCTGGGGCCCGAGGTGATCCACGAGCGGCTGCCGGGCATCGCCGAGACCGCTCGCATCTTCGCCGGCGTCGATGTGACCCGGCAGCCGATCCCGGTGCAGCCGACCGTGCACTACAACATGGGCGGCATCCCCTGCAATTACCACGGCGAGGTGGTGCGCTTCCGCGACGGCGATCCGGACAGCGTCGTGCCGGGGCTGATGGCGGTGGGCGAGGCCGCATGCGTCTCGGTGCACGGGGCGAACCGGCTCGGCTCGAACTCCCTGCTCGACCTCGTGGTGTTCGGCCGCCAGGCCGCGCGTCGCTGCGCCGAGCTGATCAAGCCCGGCACCCGCCATGCGCCGCTGCCGAAGGACGGCGCGGAACTCGCCGTGTCGCGCCTCGACCGTCTGCGCAATGCCAACGGCTCGCGCCCGACCGCCGAGATCCGCCTGGAGATGCAGAAGATCATGCAGCTCGATGCGGCGGTGTTCCGTACCGGGGAGTCCCTCGCCGAGGGCGCCCGCAAGCTCGAGCAGACCTACCAGTCCTTTGCCGACGTACGCATCAGCGACCGCTCGCTGGTGTGGAACACCGACCTGATCGAGACGATGGAGCTGGAGAACCTGCTGATGCAGGCGACCGCGACCATCCGCTCGGCGGTGAACCGCACGGAGAGCCGCGGCGCGCACGCGCGCGAGGACTATCCGAACCGCGACGATCAGAACTGGATGAAGCACACCCTGGTGTCGGTCGATGGGCCGGGGCAGGTGCACTTCGAGTACCGGCCGGTGCACCTCAATACACTCACCGACGACGTCGAAACCGTCCCGCCGAAGGCGCGGACTTACTGAGCAAGGGTTTCCGATGGCTGAGTTCCGACTGCCTCCCAACTCGCGTATCCGCGGCGGTGTCACCCACAAGGC
>JAKADE010000450.1 GCA_021820785.1 Pseudomonadota bacterium | reverse complement strand
GAATCCCCAGGCACTCTGTTCGCGCACGCCGCGCTGCTCGGACGGAACGTCGAGCTCGAGCAGATCTGCATCGAGTCCGCACTGCACGCCTTTCACGGACTCGCCCTCGGCGGCCGCCTGTTCGTCAACATCCTGCCGCAGACGCTGCTCGCGGCCCCTTCGCTCGCGCAGTGGCTCGATGAGCAGCTCTCGGTCTATCGGATCGAACCGCACGCGCTGGTGATCGAGATCACCGAGCACGGACTCGCCGAGAGCGAGAACCGCCTGGCCGCAGCGGTCGATCCACTGCGCGCCCTGGGCTGCGACATCGCCATCGATGATCTCGGCGCGGGCTCCTCGGGACTCAAGGCGTGGGCGGAAATCCGTCCCGATTATGTGAAAGTAGACCGCTACTTCGCCACCGGCATCGAGCAGGATCCCGTACGGGCTGAGATTCTGCGCTCAGTGGTCGAGATGGGACGGGTGACGGGCAGCCGCGTGATCGTCGAGGGCATCGAGACACGCCAACAGTGCCTGATCGCGCTGGAGCAAGGCGCGGACTATCTGCAGGGTTTCTATCTGGGTCGACCGCGCCGCAACCCGTCGTTCGATCCCGCCGCGATGGCGGAAATCCAGGTGAAATCCACCGCGCCGGACGGCGGCTGTGCTGCCGAATTGTCGCAGCCGATACCGGCCATCGCTGCGGACACCCCGATCGCCGAGGTCGCACAGCTGCTGCGTGAGCACCCCGAATGGAGCGCGCTCGCGGTCATCAAATCCACCGACGCACCCCGACCGGTCGGCATCGTGCATCGCGATCCCTTGCTCACCCTGCTCAGCCGGCCGCTGCACCCTGAGATCTTCAATCGCAAGCCCATCGCGAGCGTGATGCGATCGGACCCGGTGCTGATCGAGGCGCGTGCGCGCCTCGATCAGGTCAGTCGGATGGTCTCGGCTCGCACCGAAGGACGCGAGCACGACGCATTCATCATCGTGCGCAACGGTCGGTATGTAGGTCTGGGCCGGACCCTCGAGCTGCTGCGCCGGCTGAGCGCGCAACAGATCCAGCTCGCAATGCATGCCAATCCCCTCACGCGACTGCCGGGCAACCTTCAGATCGAGGCCCAGCTCGAACAATTGTTGCGCCGCAGGCGCAACTTCGTCGCCTGCCACCTGGACCTCGACGATTTCAAGCCGTACAACGACGAGTACGGGTATGCGCGCGGCGACCAGGTTCTCGTGCACGTCGCGCAAGTGCTGAGCCGCGCGGCCCGACGGCACGTCGACTTCGTCGGGCACATCGGCGGAGATGACTTCGTGTGCCTGTTGCGCAGCGAGCACTGGGCCTTGCGCCTCGCGAGCGTCTTCGAGGACCTCTGCGCGTCGCTGGCCACTTTCCACTCCGCCGAGCACCGTGCGGCCGCGGGCTTTCCCGGACACGATCGCGAGGGACGGTTGCGGGACTTTCCGCTGCTGGGCGTATCGATCGGCGCCACCGAGGTGGACGGCAGCCGCGCGACGCGCGAGAACGTCCTCGAAAACCTTCGGAAAATCAAAATATTAGCGAAAGAGGGTCCGGGCTCACGCTGCCTGATCGAGCGGCAGGGACAGATCACCGACCTCGTCGGCCTTGCGACGCGCACGCCCTGCGCGTCGGTGCCTGAGGCGGTGGCGCTGGCCGGCGTCTGATCCGACCGTGGCCGCTCTATTCGTGCACCCGGTCCGGCCGTATAGTGCCGCCACTGCAGCGCTGCCGTGGCCGCAGGCGACCGTCGGCAGCAGGCATTCTTCTGTCGGCGATCGGAGTCAACGCAAGGAACCTCCGAGCGTTCTACGGGTCAGTACACAGTGGAGGTAGTCACTATGGGCGCGATATCCGTTGCTCGATCGTTCAAGACGTGCGGAGTCGCATTGGCTGCCGTGGCCTCATTGCTGCTGGCCGCCTGCGCCACCGCACCGGTCATTCACACGCGCATGGCCGTCGGCGCCAACCTGTCGCAGGCGCATACGTATGCATTCGTGCGCCATCCGGGCACGGATCACGGCCCGTACAAGTCGCTCACGACCCAGCACCTCGAGCGTGCCGTCATGCAGCAGATGCAAGCGCGCGGCTATACGCTGGTCGCGGCCGACGCCGAGCCGGACCTCCTGGTGAACTTCCGCATCCGCACGCGGGACCGCGTCGAAGGCGGCATGGGCCCGGCCTTCATGGGCAGCTACTGGGGTGGCGGCTGGGGTCCGTATGGCTGGGGCGGCTGGGGCGGACCCTACGGCTGGGGTTGGGGCGGTTACTACAACGATGTGCGGACCGTCACTTCCGCGGCGCTCACCGTCTCGGTGATCGACCGCAGCACGCGCTCGGTGATCTGGAGCGGCACGGCCTCATCGGACGTGTCGCGTCATCAGATCTATCACCCGGGCAAGTCGCTGAACGAGGCCGTTCAGCAGATTTTCCTCCACTACCCAGTGCCGGCCGGCACGCACTGAGTCGTCCTCGAGACGGCACGAATGTGCTGGCGGACCGCACTGCGGTCCGCCAGCCGCTTCACTCCCCGAGGTAGGTGACGCGCTCGCGCCAGTGCGCCTGCGGGGCGCTCTCGGGCGGTGCGTCCGTCTCGGTCCCGACGTACAGAAACCCCACCAGCGCATCGGCCGGTTCGAAGCCGAGTTCGCGTTTGACCATCTCGTCGTACGCCGCCGCGCCCGTCTTCCACACGCCGTTGAAGCCCAGCGCACGGGCGGCGAGCAGGATGTTCTGCGCGGCTGCCCCCGCGCACAGCACCTGCTCGATCATCGGAACCGATGCCTGTGCATCCCGTACAGCGGCCACCACAATGATCAGCGGCGCCCGAAACGCCTTGAGCCGCTCGCGCTCGAGCGCCTCGGGCGAGGATTGCGGGCGCGCCCGCTTAAGTTGCGCTGCGAGCATCGCGCCGAAGCGCTCGCGCGCCGCGCCGCGGATGACGACGAATCGCCACGGACGCAGCCGCCCGTGATCCGGCGCGCGCGCAGCGCTGGCCAACAACAACTCGAGTGCGGCCTCATCGGGCCCGGGCTCCGTGAGAGTCTTCGCCGAGCGGCGCTGGAGCAAAAGATCGATCGCTTGCATGGGCCAATATTGACACAAGTCCGTCGCAAACCGTGTACAGTCCGCGCCCATGGACGCGCGTGACCTTGAGGCGCTCAAAGACGCCATTCGCTGCATCCCCGACTATCCGAAGCCGGGCATTCAATTCCGCGACATCACGACGCTGCTCGGCAACGCGCCGATGTTCCGGCTCGCCATCGATTCCCTGGCGCGTCCCTGGTCGGACACCCGTCTGACACACGTCGCGGGCATCGAGGCGCGCGGTTTCATTCTCGGCGGAGCGGTCGCGCAGCACGTCGGGGCCGGCTTCGTACCGATCCGCAAGAAGGGCAAGCTGCCGCACGAGACGGTGCGTGTGGCGTACTCGCTGGAATACGGCATCGATGAGATGGAAATGCACCGCGATGCGCTGCAGCCCGGCGAGCGGGTGCTGCTCATCGATGATCTGATCGCCACGGGCGGCACGGCCGAGGCGGCCGTGAAGCTGCTG
>JAKADE010000449.1 GCA_021820785.1 Pseudomonadota bacterium | reverse complement strand
TGGCGATGCGCCGCCCGCGCACTTCGTGCAGCCGTGCCGGAGTGCTCCAGCGCATCTCCAGGCTGAACAGCGACTTGCCGATGTGCGCCTCGGCGGTGGCCGACGGGTAATGGGCCGGTACGGTGGCACAGCCGCCCATCAGCGCCAGTGCGCCGAGCATCCCGAACCTGCCGAGCAGCCGGTGCGTGCGGCACGCGCCGAACCGTCGAGACCCTGCTGTATCGTTCACCCGCAGACACTCCTTGAGCCTGCCGCATACGGCGCACCGCACGGCTTGCACGCCATTGTATGCCCGCTCCGGGCGCACTGCCCGCGGCTCGCACCGGCGTGTGAATCAAGTCCGCGCCAGCATCTGCCCGACCGCGCCCAGCAGCTCCTCGGCCCGCAGCGGCAGGTGGGCCGTGCACCAGGATCCCTCGGGCGCGCTCACCTGTGCGTCCGTGGCCGGATCGGCACTGAGGAAAATGGCCGGCAGCGACGCACCGAGACGCGCGCGCAGTGCGGCCACGACCTGCGCCCCGCCGCTGCCACCCGAGAGGTGCACGTCGCTGATCAGCAGATCGATCGGCGGGAGGGATTCGATCGCAGCGGGCGCATCCGCCTCGGTGTCTACGCCGATGACTTCGTATCCGGCGCTGCGCAGCAGCTGCTGCGCAGCGCCTCGCACGCTCGCCTCAGTTACCTGAAGCAGGATCCGCGGCACGCTCGCGCAGAGGATCGGCCCGTCGGCCTGCCCATCGGCCGGCTCCGCCGGCACGGTCAGCAGAAAGCGTGTCCCGGCCCCGGGAGCGGACTGCACTTGCAGCTTCAGTCCGAGCAGACTGACGATCCGGCTGACGATGCTCAGACCCAACCCGTAGCCGCTGCGCGCCACGGCCGCCGGGGTGTCGACCTGGAAGAACTCGTTGAAGATGAGCGGCAGCTGCTGCGGCGCGATGCCGATGCCGGTGTCGCGTATCTCGAGGTAGGCCAGCGGCGGCTCGAACCCGCAGCGCAGCAGGATGTCCCCGCACACGGTGTACTTCAATGCGTTCGAGAGCAGATTGCGCAGCACCTGCTCGAGCAGCGCCGCATCGGTGCGCAGCACTCCCTCCTCCACCTCCACGCGCAGCGCGAGCCCTTTCTGTTCGGCGAGCGCAGCGAACTCCAACTGCAGCGGTTCGAGCAGCGGCCGCGCCGCGAGCGCCTCGATCTGTGGACGCACCGCGCCGGACTCGAGCTTGCCGATGTCCAGCAGCGCGTTGACCAGGCGCGTCATGACGCCGATCGCCTGTTCCTGGCGCTGCAGCGCATCGAGGGCGCTCGGATCGTGCGTCAGGCGCCGCAGCGTGCCGTTCAGCAACGCCAGCGTCTGCAACGGCTGACGCAGATCATGGCTGGCGGTCGCCAGGAAGCGGCTCTTCGCACCGCTCGCGCGCTCGGCGAGTTCACGCGCCTCGCACGCGCTCACTCGCGCCTGCTCGGCGGCTTCGCGCTGCGCACCGAGCTGACCCTCGATGCGTCTGCGGTCGCTGACGTCGCGAATCGCAGCGATCACCAGCGTACGCTCGGCGAGCGTCACCGGGCTCAGCGCGATTTCGACCGGCACCTCCGATCCGTCGCTGCGCCGCGCGTGCAGATCGAATCCCGGACCCATCGGGCGGGCGCGCGGGGCTGAGAGAAACTCCGCACGCAGCGCCTCGTGCCGTGCGCGCAGCCGCTCGGGCAGCAGATGCTCGATCGGCTCGCCCGCGAGCTGCGCGCCGGCCGCGCCGAACAGACGCTCCGCGGCGGTATTGGCAAAGAGGATGCGCCCGGCCGCATCCACCATGAGGATCGCATCGGGGGCCGCTTGCAGCGCGCTCTCGAACAATGAAGTCGCAGACACAGACACCTCCGGCTCCGGCGCTCATCCTAACGTCCGCCGGCAGCCAGAAGGTGTCACGCAGGTTACAGTGCCCGGCCCGATCGGGGGCCGTGCTCAGCGCCGTCGTTCGCTCGCCGCCTGCTGCAGCGGGGGTGACCCCGCATCGCGCTCGGCCCGCGCGAGCAGCCTCTCGAGGTCTACCGCGCGAAGCGATCCGTCGTGCAGCTCGACCGCCCCCTGTGCGCGCAGCTGTGCCAGGGCGCGGCTGACGACGACGCGCACCGAGCCGATCATCGCGGCGAGCTCGCGCTGCGGCAGATCCAGCAGCAGATTCCCCTCGCCGGCCCCGAAGTGACGCAGGAGCAGGTGTGCGAGGCGGGTCGGGGTGTCGCAGAGGGCCAGATCGCTGGCCAGATCGGCCAGCTCGCGCAATTTTCCGGCGCAGTAGCGATGCGCGGCGAGGTCGAGGGGACGCAGCCAGCGCAGCCACCCGCTCCAGGTCGCCAGCGGCGCCGTCAGGATGTGCACCGGCGTGAGGCTCCAGGCGCTCACCGCGTGCGCCCGCCCGTCGAGCAGGCTGACCACATCGAACCCATCGCCCGGGCCGAGCAGCCACAGCGTCAGTTCGCGTCCGTCGGCAGGACTGGAGCGCACGATCTTGACGCGCCCGGAGACGATCAGGCGAAAGTGCTGTGCGGAATCCGCCGGGCCCATGAGCAGGCGCCTCGCCGGGGCGCGCTCCTCGCTCATCGCGGCGAGCAGCCGGCGGAGGGTCGGTGAGTCGATGCCGGCAAAGAGCGGGCTCGAACGCAGAGCGGAGAGAAGTTCCATGAGCGGACATCGTGCGCGGGCGTGGCGCGTCGCGACAATGCGCACTGACCGCATCGAGATGCGCCGGCCACAGACGCGCGTGCGCACTTGCCACGATGGGCGGCGCGCTGTGCTCTGCCGGCGTGGGCACAAGCGCCGGGCGGACCGCACTGCAGCGGAGACGATTCCGCACCGCCCCCCGCCCCCGATTGCCCTCGGGCGCGGTGGCGCTCGGACGGACTCCCTGCGGCGAGGCCGCCGCCGCGCGACCTGCGTTCCGGGGGAGCGCGTCTGCGCCGACTCCCCGGCCGTGGCACCCGTGGCCCCGCCGGCAACCGGGCCGACTCCGTATGTGTCATTCCCGCCACAGCCACCCGCTTCGGCACGCGCGCCGCGCCGCGCACCGCGACCGGCACCGCTGTCACCCGGCCGCATTACCTCAATGCTGCACCACGCGGGTCCAACGGGAAGTGCCATCCCCTCTCTCTAATGAAGGGTCGGTGCAACAATACTGTCACAAAACCGCAACGGCAGTGTCATTCTGAAGCCCTACTGTGCGAGCCCTCGGTGCGCGGTCGCATCCGCGCAACGCAAATAAAATGTCACGAGGAATCGCACCATGACTCGTCTTACCTCCCGCCGCGTCGCGTCCCATTCGAGCGTCGCTCTGGCCGTTGCTGCGGCCCTGTCCGCCGCCGCACATGCGGCACCGGCCCCTGCGCTGGCGCTCTCCCCCGCTCCGGGACCGATGATCGCGATGAGCACGCTGCAGGAAGTGATCGTCACGGGTAAGGCGCTGCAGCTGAAGAGCCTCAAGCAGCGCTCGATCTACGAGTCGGCATACGGCGACAAGGCGCTGGACCGCCAGCAGCTGAAATCTGCCGGCGTGGTCGGCGGCGCCGCCCAGGCCCT
>JAKADE010000448.1 GCA_021820785.1 Pseudomonadota bacterium | reverse complement strand
CGTGCCGGAAAAGGGGGCACGGCGGAGAGCGATCCACCGCGCGGTCCGCCTCGGGGGCCGAACGGGATCGAGTGCGCGGCGCGCTCCGTTCGCTGACGGCTGCACGCTGCGGCCGTCCTCGGACGGGTCAGTCCGAGGACGCTGTTCCCAGACGGCGCGCGGCGACCCCGAAGGGCCGCCGCCGCCGGTCAATCGCGATGCACCGCGTGGCTCGCCTGCCCGCCCTTGCGGCCGGCTTCGGCGGCGAGCTGGCGGTTCTGCGAGAAGCTGCGCTTCTCGTCCGGAACGCTCTGCCCGCCTTTGCGACCCGCTTCGGCCGCGAGGCGTCGGTTCTGCGAGAAGCTGCGCTTCGCATCCGGAACGCTCTGCCCGCCTTTGCGACCCGCTTCGGCCGCGAGGCGTCGGTTCTGCGAGAAGCTGCGCTTTCCGTCCGGTACGGCCTTGCCACCCATGCTGGCGATCTGCCGCTGACGTTCCTGACTCATGGACGCGAACCCGCGTCCACTGGTGCCCTTCTGGACCTGCGATCCCTCATGAGCTGGCTGAATCATGAGCGCTCTCCTTCGGTGGGGACTCAGAAACGGGTTCCGAAGAACCCGCGGCGGCACCGCCGCCGCTCAACATAAGACCACCCCAGAGCCGATTCAGTTCCTGCAACGGTCCCGCCCGCGAAGGCAGGCCCGCTCAGCCCGGGGATGATCGGACCATTTTCGCCGGAGATTGCGGCTTTTTTGCCGCCATCTTCGCATCGATCGCCGCGATCTCCCGCTTCAGCACGAGCTGTACGTCCGGCGGCGGCTGCATGGCGAGGAGCTTCGTGAAGCGCGCCCGTGCCAGGGTCAGGTCACCGCGGCGCATGGCCTCGGCCGCGCCGAAGAACAGGGCCTTCGGGGAATTCGGCTCGAGCACCAGCGCCCGCTCGATCAGCTGCCCGGCCGGCCCGTCGAGCGTCGCATCGTGGATGAGGATCATCGCCTCGGCTTCCCCGATCAGCGCCGGCGCACTGCGTCCGTCGGCCACCTGATCGGCATGCCGGAAGGCGCGCACCGCGAGCGGGTACTCCTGCAGCACCACGTAGGACTTGCCGAGCTTCAGCCACGCGGCCAGATCGTGCGGGTGCGCATCGACCTGACCGATCAGCTGCTCGATGGGACTCTCCGGGGAGTCCATGCCGGGATTGAGGCGCCACGACCAGGTGCTGAAGTGCAGGTACAGCGCGGCCGAGCCGCCGGCGAGCAGCACGCAGGAGGCGAGCGCCGCCCACGGCGCCGGCGCCTGCTGCGTGCGCAGCGGACGGATCAGCGGAACCAACACCAGCCCGACGGCGAGGGCCGTGAGCAGCGTCGCGAGCAGAATGAATACGATCATCAGGTGTGCTTCCGCGGCCCGGTGAGGCCGTCATCGAAAAACTCGTCCTCGTCGTCGCCCGCCACGATCGCGGCGCGCCGGCGGATGACCCACAGCGCACTCACCGTGCCGATCGCCAGCAGCACGCCCGGAGCGAGCCACAGCCACGCGGTCTTCAGCACGAACGGCGGCTTGAACAGGATGAAGTACCCGTAGCGCGCGACGAAGAAGTGGCGGATCTGCTGGTCGGTGTCCCCGGCGAGCAGCATCTGGCGGATCTGGCGGCGCATGTCGGCCGCGAGACTCACCGGGGAGTTCGCCAGCGACTCGTCCTGACACTGCATGCAGCGGAAGTTGTGGATCAGCCGCTCGTAGCGCGCCTCGAGCGCCGGGGTGGGCATGCGCGTCGGCGCAATGGCGTGCGCAAACGGCGCGGCGAGCAGCGCCAGGAGCGTGAGCACCAGGGCGCCGAGCGGCGCGCGGCGGCTCATGAGCCGGACACCGTCTGCGCGGCGCGCAGCCGCGGCAGGAAGTCCCGCGTCCAGGCGCCCGGGGTGATCGGGCCGATGTACTTGTACACGATGATGCCCTGCGGGTTGACGATGAAGGTCTCCGGCGCCCCGTACACGCCCCAGTGGATGGCTTCGAGTCCGCCCGGATCGAACGCGATCTGCTGATACGGGTTGCCGCGCTGCGCCAGGTAGCGCATGGCGGCCGAGCGGCTGTCCTTCCAGTCGAGGCCGATCAGCGGGACCACTCCGGTGTGCGCGATCGCGAGCAGCTCCGGCGCCTCGAGGCGGCAGGAGATGCACCAGGTGCCCCAGACGTTCAGCAGATACCAGTGGCCGTGCAGCGCCGCGTTGCTCACGGTCTGGGTCGGGTCGGCGAGGCTCGGCAGCGTGAAGCTCGGCGCCGGCTTGCCGATCAGCGGCGAGGGCACGAGATCCTTGCGCGGCGCCTGGTGCAGGCCGAAGGCGAAGATCACCACGATGACGGCGAAGATCGCCAGTGGCGCGAAGTAGCGCATCATGGGCCCGCCCCTGCGGCCGGCACCGAGCCGGCCGGGGCCGCCTCGCGCGCCTCGGCGAGCCGGTAGCGCCGGTCGGTGATGGCGAGCAGCCCGCCGGCGGCCATGATCAGCGCGCCGATCCAGATGTACAGCACCAGCGGCCGGACCTGCAGGCGGAAGCTCCAGCGTCCGTCGCCGAGATCCTGGCCGAGCGCCACCAGGATGTTGCTGCCGCCGTTGATGTCGATCGCCGAATGCGTCGTGACCATGTGCTGCACCCAGTAGGTGCGCTTCTGCGGATACATCACGGTCACCGGCTTGCCGTCCCGGGTGACCACGATCTTCGCCTCCGCCCCGCCGTAGTTCGGGCCGTGCACCGGCTTGATGCGCTCGAACTGGAACGTGTAGCCGCCGTCACGGGCACTCATGCCGCGCGTCAGCGCAACGTCCTGTTCGGCCGTGAACCCCTGCACTGCGGTCATGGCGATCACGAACACGCCGAGCCCGATGTGCGCGACCGTCATGCCGAGCACCGCGCGCGGCACGGCGATGCGCCGGCGCAGCCGGTCGATCGGATCGACCAGCGAGGCGAGGATGATCCACGCCCCGAGCGTCATGCTCACCGGCGAGAGAATGCCGGCGCCGGTGAAGACCCCGAAGGCCACCGCACAGCCGATGAGCGCCGCCGCCCCTAGCGCGATCAGCAGCGTGCGGCCGCGGTCACCGAGCCCGCCGCGCTTCCAGCGGGCGTGGATCCCGATCGGCAGCAGCACCAGCAGCGGCAGCATAGAGACGAGGAAGGTGGGGTTGAAGTACGGCGGGCCGACCGAGAGTTTGCCCAGGTGCAGCGCGATGGAGATGATCGGGGCCATCTCGCCGGCGAAGATGGTGCCGCAGGCGGTCACCAGCAGGATGTTGTTGAACAGCAGGAACGACTCGCGCGCGCTCAGCTCGAAGCCCGCCTCGGACTGCATCTGCGGGGCGCGCCAGGCATAGAGCGCGAGCGCCGCGCCGATCATGATCACGAGGAAGGTGAGGATGAACTCCCCGCGCCCGGGGCTCGCCACGAACGAGTGCACCGAGATCAGCACCCCGGAGCGCACCAGGAAGGTGCCGATCAGGCTCAAGGAGAACCCGAGCACCGCCAGCAGCAGCGTCCAGCTCTTGAACAGGCCGCGCTTCTCGGTCACGGCGAGCGAGTGGATGAGCGCGGTG
>JAKADE010000447.1 GCA_021820785.1 Pseudomonadota bacterium | reverse complement strand
ATTTCTCGTGCACCTCGGCGCACTCGTGCACCGGGGACGGCAATGCCATGGCGCTGCGCGCCGGGCTGCCGCTGCAGGACATGGAGTTCGTGCAGTTCCATCCGACCGGTATCTACCGCGCCGGCTGTCTGATCACCGAGGGGGTGCGCGGCGAGGGCGGCTATCTCACCAACGCCAAGGGCGAGCGTTTCATGGAGCGCTATGCGCCGAATGCGAAGGACCTCGCCTCGCGCGACGTGGTGAGCCGCGCCATGACCATCGAGATCCGCGAGGGCCGCGGCGTCGGCCCCGAGCGCGATCACATCCACCTGCACCTCGAGCACCTGGGGCCCGAGGTGATCCACGAGCGCCTGCCGGGCATTGCCGAGACCGCGCGCATCTTCGCCGGCGTCGATGTGACCCGTCAGCCGATTCCGGTGCAGCCGACCGTGCACTACAACATGGGCGGCATCCCCTGCAATTACCACGGTGAGGTGGTGCGCATGCGCAACGGCGATCCGGACAGCGTCGTGCCGGGGCTGATGGCGGTGGGCGAGGCCGCGTGCGTCTCGGTGCATGGGGCAAACCGGCTCGGCTCGAATTCCCTGCTCGACCTCGTGGTCTTCGGCCGTCAGGCCGCGCGCCGCTGCGCCGAACTGATCAAGCCCGGCACCCGTCATGCGCCGCTGCCGAAGGACGGCGCGGAACTCGCCGTGTCGCGCCTGGATCGTCTGCGCAACGCCAACGGCTCGCGCCCGACCGCCGAGATCCGCCTGGAGATGCAAAAGACCATGCAGCTCGATGCGGCGGTGTTTCGCACCGGGGAGTCCCTCGCCGAGGGCGCCCGCAAGCTCGAGCAGACCTACCAGTCCTTTGCCGACGTGCGCGTCAGCGACCGCTCGCTGGTGTGGAACACCGACCTGATCGAGACGATGGAGCTGGAGAACCTGCTGATGCAGGCGACCGCGACCATCCGCTCGGCGGTGAACCGCACCGAGAGCCGCGGCGCGCACGCGCGCGAGGACTATCCGAACCGCGACGATCAGAACTGGATGAAGCACACGCTGGTGTCGGTCGATGGGCCGGGGCAGGTGCGCTTCGAGTACCGGCCGGTGCACCTCAACACGCTCACCGACGACGTCGAAACCGTCCCGCCGAAGGCGCGGACTTACTGAGCAAGGGTTTCCGATGGCTGAGTTCCGACTGCCTCCCAACTCGCGTATCCGCGGCGGTGTCACGCACAGAGCGCCCGCGGGCGCGCGCGAAGTGCGTACGTTTCGCATCTACCGCTTCGATCCGGACTCCGGGGAGAACCCGCGGGTCGACACCTTCGAGCTCGACGTCTCGGGGTGCGGGCCGATGGTGCTCGACGGATTGATCAGCATCAAGGCGAGCGTGGATGCCTCGCTGACCTTTCGCCGCTCCTGCCGCGAGGGCATCTGCGGCTCGTGCGCGATGAACATCAACGGCATCAACCGACTCGCCTGCACCACCTCGATGCAGGATCTCGGCAGCGAGATCCGCATCTATCCGCTGCCGCACATGCCGGTGGTGAAGGACCTGGTGCCGGACCTGACGCAGTTCTATGCCCAGTACGCGTCGGTGAAACCCTGGCTGCAGACCCAGACGCCGGCGCCGCCGGACAGCGAGCGGCTGCAGTCGAAGGAAGAGCAGGAGCAGATCGACCGGCCCGCCGCGTGCATCCTGTGCGCGTGCTGCTCGACCGCCTGCCCGAGTTACTGGTGGAACAGCGATCGCTATCTCGGACCGGCCGCGCTGCTGGCGGCCTATCGCTGGATCATCGACAGCCGCGATGAGGCGACCGGCGAGCGCCTCGATGCGCTCGAGGACCCGTTCAAGCTGTATCGCTGCCACACCATCATGAATTGCACGGACGTGTGCCCGAAGGACCTCAATCCCGCCAAGGCCATCGCCGAGATCAAGAAGATGCTCATCGAGCGGCAGAGCTGAACGGCGTGCACGCACCGCTCGATGTCGAGGCCCGCCGGCTGCGCTGGCGCTGCCGGCGGGGCATGAAGGAACTCGACGTCCTGTTCGAAGTCTACGTAGACGCGACCTTGGCCGGTGCCGGCCCGGAGGAGCGCGAGCTGCTCGAGCGCCTGCTCGAACTGCCGGACCCGGAGCTCGCCCGCTACCTGCTGGCCGGTGAGGCGCCGGCCGACCCCGCCCTGGCGGGGCTCGTCGGGCGGATCCTCGCGGCGGCTGGCGCAGGCCCCAGGGCGGGGGCATGATCGGGACCCGCCTCCGGGGACCTCGGGAGGCGTGCAGACATCTGAACTTATCCAAAGATTCAGTGTCTATTCAGGTCGCGGCGCGGGCGGCCTTCGTACATTCAGGAGCAGAGGGCGCGCAATGAGCGCCGATGTCAGCGATTTGAGCCTGGTTCGCCGGGTACAACGGGGCGACAAGGGTGCTTTTGATGCGCTGGTGCTCAAGTACCAGCACAAACTGGTCAAGCTGGTGACGCGCTATGTTCGTAACCCGGCCGAAGCCGAGGACATCGCCCAGGAAGCCTTCATCAAGGCCTACCGGGCCTTGCCGCAGTTCCGTGGTGACAGCGCCTTCTACACCTGGCTGTACCGCATCGCGATCAATACCGCGAAGAATGCGGTCGTCTCGCGCGACCGCAGCCCTGTCGATTACGACTTTGACCGTGACAGCATCGATGAGTCCTACGATATGCAAGGCCGACTGAAGGATTCCGAAACCCCCGAGGGACTGGTGCTGACCGATGAGATCCGCCAGACCGTCAACGCGGCCATCGAGCAGTTGCCGGAGGATCTGCGCACCGCCATCGTGCTGCGCGAGCTCGAGGGGCTCTCCTACGAACAGATCGCCGCCTCGATGGGCTGTCCCGTCGGCACGGTGCGGTCGCGTATTTTCCGGGCGCGCGAGGCGATTGACCGGCGCCTGCGTGAAGTGTTCGAGGGAGGACTGGGCCGTACGGAGGAACTCGGATGAACGAGGAACTCGACAGTCAGCTGTCCGCAATGTTCGATGACGAACTGCCTCCGGGCGAGTGCGAGCTGCTGGCGCGCCGGCTCTCGCGCGACGAGGCGCTGAAGGCGCGCTGGGGACGGTACGCGCTCATCGGGGCGGTGATCCGTGCCGAGCGCGGCGTGGTGCTGCAGAGTGCGGTGGCCGGCCGGGTGAATGCCGCGCTCAGTCACGAGCCGCAACTGGCCACAGGCACCGACGGGGTGCCGCTGCCCTCGGCCCCCTGGGTGCGCATGCTCTCGGGCGTCGGCCTCGCGGCCGGCGTTGCGGCGCTGTCGATCCTGTGGCTGCGCGCCCATCACGGCGGGCCGCTGCTCGCCTCCGCGCCGATGACCGTTGCGAGCGTGGCGGCGGCGCCGGTCGTGGACGGGGCGGCGCGCCGGCGCAGCACGGGACCGGACAGCTACGTGGTACCGCCGTCCACCCCGCAACTGATGACCCCCATGCCGCCGACGCAGCTGGCGGATTATGTCGTGGCGCACAGCGCGTACTCCTGGCCGATCAGCGGCGGCAGTCTGCTGTCCTCGCTGATGGTCAGCGAGGCGGCGGTCGGTCCGCCCCCGGCCGCGCCCCGGCGCCATG
>JAKADE010000446.1 GCA_021820785.1 Pseudomonadota bacterium | reverse complement strand
CTTGCTCTGCTCGATGTAGGGGATGAGATGGGCCACCGCGCGCTTCATGACGCGCGCGCTCTTGACCACCTGGGGGAGGAACATCTTGCCGGCCCCGAACAGGTCCCCGACGATGTTCATCCCGTCCATCAGCGGCCCTTCGATGACCTGCAGCGGATGCGGGAAGGCGAGCCGGGCCTCCTCGGTGTCCTCGATGATGAAATCATCGATGCCCTTGACCAGGGCATGCTCGAGGCGCTTCGCGACCGGCAGCGTGCGCCATTCGAGGTCGTCCCTGCGCTTCGTGCCGCCGCCGGACTTGAAACGCTCGGCGAGCGCGAGCAGCCGTTCGGTGGCGTCCTGGCGCCGATTGAGGATCACGTCCTCGACCGCCTCGCGCAGCTCGGCGGGAATCTCCTCGTAGATGGCCAGCTGTCCGGCGTTGACGATACCCATGTCCATGCCGGCCTGGATGGCGTGGTACAGGAACACCGCGTGCATCGCCTCGCGCACCGCGTCGTTGCCGCGGAACGAGAAACTGACGTTGCTCACCCCGCCGCTCACCATCGCGTGCGGCAGCTGCGCCTTGATGCGCCGGGTCGCCTCGATGAAGGCGACCGCATAGCCGTTGTGCTCCTCGATGCCGGTGGCCACGGCGAAGATGTTCGGATCGAAGATGATGTCCTCGGGCGGGAAGCCGACCTGCTCGGTGAGCAGCCGGTAGGCACGGGCGCAGATCGCGACCCGGCGCTCGACCGTATCGGCCTGACCCTGCTCGTCGAAGGCCATGACCACGACCGCCGCGCCATGGCGGCGCACGGTGCGCGCATGTGCGAGGAAGGTCTCTTCGCCCTCCTTCAGGCTGATCGAGTTGACGATGCCCTTGCCCTGCAGGCATTTCAGACCGGCCTCGAGCACCGACCACTTGGAGGAGTCGAGCATGACCGGTACCCGGGCGATGTCCGGCTCGGCGGCAACCAGGTTCAGGAAGCGCACCATCGCCGCCTCGGACTCGAGCATCCCCTCGTCCATGTTGATGTCGATCACCTGCGCGCCGCTGGCGACCTGCTGCCGGGCGACCTCGAGCGCCGCCGGGTAATCGCCCGCCTCGATCAGCTTGCGGAAGCGCGCCGAGCCGGTGACGTTGGTACGCTCCCCGACGTTGACGAACAGCGAGTCGGCATCGATGTTGAGCGGCTCGAGTCCGGCGAGACGGCACTTGACCGCGACCGGGCCGAGCGCACGCGGCGAGTGCCGGCTGACGGCGTCGCGGATCAGCCGGATGTGCTCGGGCGTCGTGCCGCAGCAGCCCCCGACGATGTTGATCAGGCCGGCCGCGGCGAACTCCCCGATGATCTCGGCGGTCTCGGCGGCCTGCTCGTCGTATTCGCCGAACGCGTTCGGCAATCCTGCGTTCGGATAGGCGCAGATGTGCGTGTCGCTCAGCCGGCCGAGCTCCTCGATGTAGGGGCGCAGCTGGCGCCCGCCGAGGGCGCAGTTGAAGCCGACCGCGAGCGGACGGGCGTGGCGGATCGAGTTCCAGAACGCCTCGGCGGTCTGCCCCGAGAGAATGCGTCCCGAGGCATCCGTGATGGTCCCGGAGATGATGATCGGCACCTCGATGCCGCTCTGCTCGAACAGCTCGAGCGCCGCGTAGATCGCCGCCTTGGCGTTGAGCGTGTCGATCACGGTCTCGATCAGCAGCAGATCGACGCCGCCGGCGAGCAGCGCACGCGCCGAGTCCCGGTACGTGGCGGTGAGCTCATCGAACGAGACGCTGCGAAAGCCCGGGTCGTTGACGTCCGGGGAGAGCGAGGTCATGCGGCTCGTCGGCCCGATCGAGCCGGCCACGAACGCCGGCCGGCCGTGCTCGGCCGTGAACTGCTCGACGACCGAGCGCGCCAGGCGCGCGGCGCGGTAGTTCAGCTCCGCCACCAGCGCCTCGGTGCCGTAGTCGGCCTGCGAGATCGCGTTGGAATTGAACGTGTTGGTCTCGATGATGTCGGCACCGGCCTCCAGATACGCCCGGTGCACCTCGGCGATGATCCCCGGCTGCGTGAGCGTGAGGATGTCGTTGTTGCCCTTCAGGTCGCGCCCGTGGTCCGCGAAGCGCTCGGCGCGAAAGGCCGCCTCATCGAGCCGATGGCGCTGCACCATGGTGCCCATCGCCCCGTCGAGCAGCACCACGCGCTCGGCGAGCGCTCGGCGCAGGCTGCGGATGCGCTCGGCGCGCGCGGCCTCATCGGGCGGCTCGATAGCGAACGGCGTGGCGGGCACGCTCGCGGCGGGCGCCTGCGAGGACGGCTGCGGCGCGGCGGCGCACTCGGCGTGCGTGCAAACGGTCATGTCGACTCTCCTGGGGCCGGGGCGGGACGCGCAGCGGCGCTCGGCTGCGCGGCGGGTCGCAGCCCGAGCGCGTGGCAGATCGCATAGGTCAGTTCGGCGCGGTTGAGGGTGTAGAAGTGAAAATCGCACACGCCGTGACGCTCGAGCAGTTTGACCTGCTCGATCGCCACGCTCGCGGCGATGAGGCGGCGGGTATCCGGATCGTCCTCCAGGCCCGCGAAGCGCTCGGCGAGCCACTCGGGGATCGCCGCTCCGCACCGCTCGGCGAAGCGGCGCACCTGCGCGAAGCGGGTGATCGGCAGGATGCCCGGGACGATGGGCGCGCGGATCCCGGCCGCGGCGCAGCGGTCGCGGAAATCGAGGAAGCGCTGCGGATCGAAGAAGAACTGCGTGATGGCGCGCGAGGCGCCGGCATCGAGCTTGCGCTTGAGGTTGTCGAGGTCGAAATCCGCCGAGGGTGCCTCGGGATGGGTCTCGGGATAGGCGGCCACCGAGATGTCGAAGTCCGCCACGCGGCGCAAGCCCGCGACCAGATCGGCCGCGTAGGCAAAGCCGTCGGGATGCGGCACGTAGCGCTCGGCGCCCTGCGGCGGATCACCGCGCAGCGCGACGATGTGACGGATGCCCTGCGCCCAGTACTGGCGCGCGATGTCGAGCAGTTCGCCGCGGCTCGCCCCGATGCAGGTCAGATGCGGCGCCCCGGTGAGCGGCGTCTCGCGCTGGATGCGGCTGACGACCTGGTGCGTGCGCGTGCGGGTCGAGCCGTCCGCGCCATAGGTGACGGAGACGAAGTGAGGGTTCAGCGGCGCGAGCCGCTCGACCGAGCGCCACAGCGTCGCTTCCATGGCCGCATCGGCCGGCGGGAAGAATTCAAACGATACGTTGATCACAGCCTCTCACCTCTGTCATGTGCGGTGCGCCGCCGCAGCGTGTGCCTGTCCCGATCAGCCGGCGCGGCTCGCCGGGAGTGCGCCGCCGGCGATGGCGGAGGCGCCGAGAACGTGCTGGCCGTCCGCCTCGATCGGCCGGATGCGCCGACACTCCAGGCGCGCCTCGGTCAGACGCCGGCGCAGGCCCGCGAGCGGATGCTCGACGACCCGCTCGGCGAGCGCCGGCGGATAGCGCTCGAACAGCCACAGCCGTCCGCCCGGGGCGAGCACGGCACGTGCCGTGGCGAGCGTCGCCGGGCTGGCGCCGGCCGGCAGCGCCAGGTGATCGATCACCACCGCCTCGAACGGCGCGCCGAGACGCGGCACGTCCTGGGCGCCA
>JAKADE010000445.1 GCA_021820785.1 Pseudomonadota bacterium | reverse complement strand
CAAACCGGATGACGGTCGGGCGGCAACCCTGGAACTGCTCATTTTGCCACAGCGCTCGGGCCATGGCACCCCTGGTGCCGCCGGATTTGGTGCGAAAGGAGAGACTCGAACTCTCACGGGTTACCCCACTGGATCCTAAGTCCAGCGCGTCTACCAGTTCCGCCACTTTCGCCCCCACCGCCCGGCCGCGGCTGCTCGGCGCGAGGCGGGCGGGGATTATAGCCGCCGCAGCCGCTCGATCTGCTCGGCGATGCCGTCCGCGACACTGCGCCGCAGCAGCCGGGCGATATCCGCATCGAGGTCGGCGTTCTGCTCACGCAGCGCCGCGGCTGCGACCACCACCATCGAGCGCACCTCGGTGAGGCGGGCCAGTGCCTCCTCGAGCGCGCTGCGCGCTTCGGCGCGCGCGGCACGGATTCGTCTCATGACCGGTTTCCACCTCGCGGCAGACCTAACTGTACTTTTTTACAGTCTACTGCCGGATCGTGCGTCGTGCAACACATTTGTGCACAAGCCGTGACTTTTAGGCTCACATGCGCTACATTTGTCCCATGACCTCTCGTCCGCTTGCGCAGCAGCACGCCACCGGCTTCGCGGTCCGACTGCGCGAGCGGCTCGAGCGCTTCGGCAGCGCCGCCGCACTGGCGTTGGCGATCCAACGCTCCGAGAGCGCCGTGCGCAAGTGGCTGCGCGGACAATCCGAACCGAATGTGACCGACCTGCGCGCGATCTGCGAAGTCACCCAGACCCGCCTCGATTGGCTCGTCACCGGCCGCGGGAGCGCCGATCCGGCCGAGGGTCTGCGCGAACCGGATGCGACGTATGGCGCCGGCGCGCAGCCGCTGGACCTCGCGCTGCTCGAGCGCGTGATCGAGATGGTGGAGTCGCACCTGCGGGCCGGCGCCACCGTCGTCCCGCCCTTGAAGCACGCCGCGCTGATCACCGCGTGCTACGACCTGTCGCGCCAGTCCGGCAACCCCGATGCGCAGGTCATTGCCCGACTTGTGAAGCTCGCCGGCTGAACACCCCGGCCATGATCGTAGTGTCCACCGCGCCTCTGGGAATATACGTAGAGACGTGCGAGCCGGCGCCGGCCCACTATTTCGTATGAATCAGCGCAACGCAACCCTCGACGACGCCAATCGCCGCCTGCAGGACCGGCTGATGCACGTCTCACGCCTGGCCGCGGTCGGGGAAATGGCCGCCGGCGTCGCACACGAACTGAATCAGCCGCTCGCCGCGGTCGCCAACTACGCCCAGGCCTGCGAGCGGCTGCTCGGACTGCCCGAGCCGGATCTCGAGGAGGTCCGCGACGCGCTGCGCCAGATCACCGCGCAGGCTGTGCGGGCTGGGGACATCATCAGCCGGCTGCGCGGCCTGACGCGTCCGCGCGACTCCCTCGGGGAACTCACCGACGTCAACGCGCTGATCCGTGAGCTCGCCGACCTCATCGAGTCGGATGCGCGGGTGCACGAGTCGAGTTGCCGGTTCGAACTCACCGAGGGCTTGAACCCGCTGACGCTCGATCGGGCCCAGATCCAGCAGGTGGTCTTCGCCCTGGTGCGCAACGCGCTCGAGGCGCTCGATGAGTGCCCGCTCGGCGCCCGCGAAGTGGTGATCGGCACCACGCGCGCCGACGACGGGGATGTCCTGATCGAAGTGCGCGACAACGGACCGGGGATCTCCCCTGACATCGCGCAGCGGCTGTTCGATCCGTTCTGCACGACCAAGATGGCCGGCACCGGACTGGGCCTCGCGAGCAGCCGCACCATCGCGCGCACCTACGGCGGCACCCTCGATCACCGCCCCAATCTACCGAGCGGCGCGTGCTTCGTGCTGCGCCTGCCCTCGCCGGCGAGGCGCTGATCCGCGTGGCCGAGGCCGAACGCGCCGCGGCCTCGGCCACCCCGGTGCTGCGGCGCTGAGCGGTCATGGAATCGAAACTCTCCGCCGAGCTGATGCGCAGCGCACTCGCTTCGGCGCCCGACGCGATGGTGTTCGTCGATGCGGCCGGCCGCGTGGTGTTCGCCAACCGGCAGATGTGCACGCTGTTCGGATACTCGGCGCAGGAAATCGCCACGCTCGGCGTGGAGGATCTGCTGCCCGAGCGCCACCGGGCACTGCACCGGGCCCACCGGGGCAGCTTCATGCGCGAGCAGCGCACGCGGCTGATGGGCATCGGGCTCGAGCTGCTCGCCCGCCGCAAAGACGGCACGGAGTTTCCGGTCGAGATCAGCCTCAGCCCCATCCACGACGAGGAGCGCGATCTGGTCGCGGCCGCAATCCGCGACGTCACGGCGCACCGGCGCATCCAGGCGGCGCTGCTCGAGGCGCGCCAGGCCGCTGAACGCGCCGCGCAGGCCAAGAGCCGCTTCCTCGCCACCGCCAGTCACGATCTGCGCCAGCCGCTGCAATCCCTGGCGCTGCTGAACGGGGCGCTGACGCGCATGGTGACCGATGCGCAGACGCAGGAGGCGCTGCATTACCAGGAGATGGCGATCGGCGCGATGTCGCGCCTGCTCAATGCGCTGCTCGATGTCAGCAAGCTCGAGTCCGGCGCGGTGCGAGCGCAGCCGGCGGACATGGACATCGGACCTCTGTGCGCCGAACTCGAACAGGAGTTTGCCTCCCTGGCATCCAGCAAACACCTGACACTGCGCATCACGCATGACGGGGAGTGCGTGCACTGCGATCCCGCACTGCTCGGGCAGATTCTGCGCAACCTGCTCTCCAATGCCCTGAAATATACCTCCACCGGCAGCGTGTCGCTCACCTGCGCGCGCGACGGCGCGGCGATGCGCATCGAGGTGAGCGACACGGGCATCGGCATCGATCCGCAGCAGCTGCCGCACATCTACGACGAGTTCTATCAGATCGAGCGCGCCGACGGCGCGCGGCGCGAGGGCTACGGACTCGGCCTGAGCATCGTGCGCCGCCTGGTCGATCTGCTCGGCATCGGCCTCGAGGCGCGCTCGAGCCCGGGCCACGGCACGGTGTTCACCCTGACATTGCCGCCCGGGGAACGCTCCGCCCCGTCCCGGCCGCCGACGCCGCCGACGCCCCCGCAGTCGGTGCACGCCGAGCAGCGTCGCTGCATCCTGCTCGTCGAGGACGACTCCGCGGTGCGCAACGCCACGGGGCTGCTGCTGCGCGTCGAGGGCTACACGGTGCGTCCCGCAGGCTCCCTCGCCGAGGCGCTCGAGTGCATCGCCGCCGGGACGCGCATCGATCTGGTGATCACCGATTATCACCTGGGCGCCGGTGAGACCGGCACGGAGGTGATCGCACGGGTGCGCGCGCGGCTCGGGGAGGCGCTGCCTGCGGTGCTGATCACCGGGGACACCTCGAGCGCGGTGCGTGCGCTGGAGAGTCCGCGGCTGCGCCTGGCGCGCAAGCCGATCCGGGCCGATGAACTGCTCGAGCTGCTGACGGCGCTGCTGGCGCGCAGCGGCGCCGCGTCGCCTCAGAGCGGCGCTTGAACGCTCGCCTGGTAACCGGCCGGCGCGAGCAGAGCGGTCAGGCGCTGCGGGCCGAGCCGGGCCGGATCGAACCGTACGCGCGCCTCGCCGGCCTCGAAACTCACCTCGGCGGACTCGA
>JAKADE010000444.1 GCA_021820785.1 Pseudomonadota bacterium | reverse complement strand
CGGTGTCGCGCCGCCGGTCGATCGCCGTGAGCCGATGATGCAGCGCCTGGATCAGCAGCCGGCGGCGGCGCGCGTTCTCCAGCAGATCGTCCTGCAGGTAGGGGTTGCGGCGCACCACCCAGATGTCTCCGAGCACTTCGTAAAGCATGCGCGCAGAGCGGCCGGTGCGCCGCTCCCCGCGCAGCTCCCCGATGATGCTCCAGAAGCGCTCCCCGAGCAGGCGCACCACGATCTCGCGATCGGAGAACGAGGTGTAGTTGTACGGAATCTCGCGCAGGCGTGCCGGCTCGCCCGCGCGTGCCGGCCCGGGGCCCTCATCCGTGCTGATCGCATCAGTGTTCATGGTGTGCGCAATCCTGCGATCGGTGCGCCTTCAAGGCAAGCTGGTGCTGCCCATCAGGAAGCGGTCGCACTCCCGTGCCGCGCCCCGGCCCTCGTTGATCGCCCAGACCACCAGACTCTGGCCGCGCCGGCAGTCCCCGGCGGCGAACACTCCGGGCACGCTGGTGGTGTACGTGTCGTATTCGGCGGCGACGTTCGAGCGTGCGTCCGTGGCGACGCCGAGTTCCGACAGCAGCGACTGCTCCGGGCCGAGAAATCCGAGCGCCAGCAGCACCAGGTCGGCGGGGATCTCCGCTTCGCTGCCGGGGATCTCGACCGGACGCATGCGGCCCTCGCCATCGCGCTGCCAGGCGATCTGCACCGTGGTCAGCGACTGCACGCCGCGCTCGGCGTCGCCGTTGAATTGCTTGACCGTCGTGACGTAGGTGCGCGGATCGGCGCCGAACACCGCAGCCGCCTCTTCCTGGCCATAGTCGAGCTTGTACACCTTCGGCCATTCCGGCCAGGGATTGTCCGCAGCGCGTTCCATCGGTGGCTGCGGCATGATCTCCAGCTGGCGCAGGCTCTTGCAGCCCTGGCGTGTCGCCGTCGCGACGCAATCGGTCCCGGTGTCGCCACCGCCGATCACGACGACGTGCTTGCCGGCGGCGTGTATTGCGCTGCGCTCGGGCGTCGAGTCGAGCACCGCCCGGGTGCTCGCCGTGAGGTATTCCATCGCCAGGTGCACGCCGCGCAGCTTGCGGTTCGGCACGCCCAGGTCGCGCGGTTGCGTCGCCCCGGTGCACAGCACGATGGCATCGAAGTCCTTGCGCAGCAGCTGCGCCTCGACGTTCTCCCCGACGTGCGCGTTGCAGACGAACTTCACGCCTTCGCGCTCCATCAGTTCGATGCGCCGCAACACGACGTCATTCTTGTCGAGCTTCATGTTCGGGATGCCGTACATGAGCAACCCGCCCGGGCGGTTGTCGCGCTCGAGGACCGTGACGCTGTGGCCTGCTGCATTGAGCTGCGCTGCGGCGGCGAGGCCTGCGGGGCCCGAGCCGATGACCACGACCCGCTTGCCGGTGCGCGGGGTATCGGAACGCGGTGCGATCCAGCCCTGCTCCCAGCCTTCATCGGCGAGGGCCGCCTCGATGGTCTTGATGGCCACCGGCGGCTCATTGATGCCAAGCACGCACGAGCCCTCGCAGGGTGCCGGGCAGACCCGCCCGGTGAATTCCGGGAAGTTGTTCGTCTTCAGCAGCCGCTCGAGCGCCTCGCGCCACAGGCCCCGGTAGACCAGGTCGTTCCACTCCGGGACCAGGTTGTGCAGCGGGCAGCCCGAGGCCATGCCTGAGACCAGGGTGCCGGTGTGACAGAACGGTACGCCGCAATCCATGCAGCGCGCGGCCTGGTTGCGCAGGCGCTTCTCATCCATGTGGTGATGAAACTCCTTCCAGTCGCGCACACGCTCGAGCGGCGCGCGGTCCACCGGGAGCTCACGCAGATATTCGATGAATCCAGTCGGCTTGCCCATCGGGTTCTCGGTGTGTCTGTCAGTTTCCGCCGACGCGCGCCAGATCGCGCGCGTTCTCCTCGAAGGCCACCATCACGGCCTCATCGCCGCTCAGGCCCTGGCTGTGCGCGCGCTGCAGCGCTGCAATGACGCGCTGGTAGTCCTTGGGCACGACGGCGACGAATCGCGACACGAGCCGCGGCCAGTTCTCGAGCACGTAGCTCGCACGGGCGCTGCCGGTGTATTCGCGGTGACGCTCGATCATGCCGCGGACCCGCTCGATCTGCTCGGGATCCTCCAGCGGCTCGAGGCTCACCATCTGCTTGTTGACGTGCGCCGGGAACTCGCCGGACTCATCGAGCACGTAGGCGATGCCGCCGGACATGCCGGCGCCGAAGTTTCGGCCGGTCGGGCCGAGCACGACCACGTGGCCGCCGGTCATGTACTCGCAGCCGTGGTCCCCGACCGCCTCGACTACCGCGTTTGCGCCACTGTTGCGCACCGCGAAGCGCTCGCCAGCCATGCCGCAGACGTATGCCTCGCCGGACGTGGCGCCATAGAGGCCCACATTGCCGATGATGATGTTCGACTCCGGCGCGAACGGAGAGCCCGCCGGCGGGAACACGATGATGCGTCCGCCCGACAGGCCCTTGCCGACGTGGTCATTGGCATCGCCTTCGAGCACGAACGTCATGCCGGGCGGCATGAACGCCCCGAAGCTCTGCCCGGCCGTGCCCTTGAAGCGGATGCGGATCGTGTCCTCGGGCAGGCCCTGCGGGCCGTGCCGGCGCGTCACCTCGCTGCCGGTGATGGTGCCGACGACGCGATTGACGTTGCGGATCGCGAGTTCGGCGCGCACCGGCTCACCCCGCTCGATTGCCGGGGCGCACAGCGGCAGCAGCGTCGTCATGTCGAGCGACTTCTCGATGCCGTGGTCCTGCGCGATCTGGCGGAAGCGGCCGACCTCCTCCCCGACGTCCGGCTGATAGAGGATGTGGCTGAAGTCGAAGCCCTTGGTCTTCCAGTGTTCGATCGCTTTCTTCGGCCGCAGCCGGTCGACCCGGCCGATCATCTCATCGACGGTGCGGAAGCCGAGCTCGGCCATGATCTCGCGCACGTCCTGCGCGATGAAGCGCATGAAGTTGACTACATGCTCCGGGGTTCCGGCGAACTTCTCGCGCAGGCGCGGATCCTGGGTCGCGACTCCCGCCGGACAGGTGTTGAGGTGGCAGACGCGCATCAGGATGCAGCCCATCGCCACCAGCGGTGCGGTGGCGAACCCGAACTCCTCGGCGCCGAGCAGCGCCGCGATCACCACGTCACGCCCGGTCTTGAGCTGTCCGTCCGCCTCGATGGTGATGCGGCTGCGCAGGTTGTTCAGCACCAGTGTCTGGTGCGCCTCGGCGACGCCGAGCTCCCAGGGCAGGCCCGCGTGGGTGATCGAGGTCTGCGGCGAGGCGCCGGTGCCGCCGTCGTGGCCGCTGATCAGGACCACATCGGCGTGCGCCTTCGCAACGCCGGCGGCAATCGTGCCGACGCCGATCTCCGAGACCAGCTTCACGCTGATGCGCGCGTGATGGTTGGCATTCTTCAGGTCATGGATCAGCTCGGCCAGATCCTCGATCGAGTAGATGTCGTGGTGCGGGGGCGGGGAGATCAGTCCCACCCCGGCGGTGGTGTGGCGCGTCTTGGCGATCCACGGATAGACCTTGGTGCCGGGCAGCTGCCCGCCCTCGCCGGGCTTGGCGCCCTGCGCCATC
>JAKADE010000443.1 GCA_021820785.1 Pseudomonadota bacterium | reverse complement strand
TTGGTTGGCTCGCGCTCATCGCGAACAGCTCGCACATCATCAATCTCCGCTGTCAGTCAAGATTCTCAATGCCGGTCAAGCAATTCCAACGGAGCCGCCGGTTATCGATCTCGGAAGTGGACATGCGGACACTAAAACCATCGATAAAACCAATACTTTTCGAAGGCGACTTTGCCCAGATGCAACAAATATCCCGGAGCGCGCAGTCGCAGTCGTGGCACAGGCTCGGCGAAAAAGTTGCCGCTGCCGAAGCCGGCACGTTTGCCGCCGATTTCAATGAAACAGGCCCCATGGCCCTCGAACGAGCGCGGCGCCCCCGCGCCGGTAATGGCGCATGTGATGTTATTGGCCACCACCTCCGCCTCGCTGTGAGCGAACACGCCGGCTTTGGGCAGCGGCCTGCCACTCACGAGCGGGATGCCGGTCACATCGCCGATTGCATAGACACTCGGGAATTTCGTTTCGAGCGTCTCCCGGTTCACGGGTACCCATCCGGACTCGCCGGCAAGACCGGCTGCACGAACCACAGACGGGGCGCGGTGCGGCGGTACGTAGGCGAGGAGATCGAAGGGGGCGGTCGCGCCATTCTTGAAGCGAATCAGCCGCGCCGACGTATCGACCTCGGTGACCGAGTGCTCGGTATGGACACGCACCCCTGTGCTCTCGACCAATTGCCGCACCTTCGCCGATACCTCCGGGCCGGCCACCGGCATCGGGCCTGGCTCTGGCGTGTAGAGGCCGACGGTGACGGCTGGGTGCACGCCACGCGTCCGAGCGTCCGCCTCGAGCAGCATAGCGGCCTCATAAGGTGCCGCGGGACACTTGAACGGCGTTCCGCCAACCAGCACGGCCAGGTGGCCCTGGCGAAGGTCTCTGCGCGCCCGGTTGAACGAGTGCGCTCCCGCGAGAGTGTAGAAATTGTGCCCAGCCTCGGCGAGGCCCGGAATTGCTTCCGGTTCGAGCTCGGCGCCCAGAGCGACCACCATGTAATCAGCTGCGATCTCCCGCCCGGCCACTCGTACGCTGAGGGTTTGCGGCTCGATCCGTTCGACCTCGCCGTGCACGAACTCGATGCCTGATCGGGAAAGGCTCTCGATCGGGCGCGAAATCTGCTCTTCGCGCCGGGCTCCGACCATGAGCCAAAGCAGCGAAGCGGGAAAAACGTGTCGCGCCTCCCGCTCCACGAGAATGATCCGATGCTCACGAGCCAATTGCTTGCGCAGCAGACTTGCTGCCACGATGCCACCGATGCCGCCCCCCAGGATGAGAATGGCTTTGGCCGCCGTCATTGCACTGTCCCCGAATTGATCAGAACACCAGCACTTTGTCGGTCGTGAGCGTCAGCGCGGCTAGCTCATCCATCGTACCGCGTCGAGCACCCTCGATGAGTTCGGCTTCGGAGAGGCCGCGCGCATCCATACAGGTGCCGCAGAGCAGCACCTGGTGGGTGCCGCCCCGGAAGCGCTTCAGCATGCGCTCGAGGCTGTAATAGCCCTCGGGCGTCTTCTGGCCAACTTTGGCGCACCCGACCGCGTCGGCCATGAGGAAGACCGTGATCTCGGTTGCGGGGTCCGCCTTACCGAGCGCATTGGCGAGGCGCAGTGCGTTGTAGCAGCGCTCCGTGCCATAGGGCGGATCATTGAGGATGAACAGGATCTTCATGACATGTTACCTACTTGGCGCGCAGACGGCCGGACGCTGCGCTGGCCTATGCTTCAACCGGCAACCCCGCCGCCTTCCATTCCGGATAGCCCTCCTCGAGACGGTAGGCTTCACGCCCTTTCGATCGCAGCGCAGCGACCGCTTCGTAGGACAGAACGCAATAGGGACCCCGGCAATAGGCGATCACAGCGGTGTCCTTGGGCAGTCTTGCCAAGGCGGCATCGAGCTCGGCCAGGGGAACATTGATCGCACCCGGCAGATGGCCCTGTGCAAACTCCTCGGCCGGCCGGACATCGAGGAGGGTCACCGACTCGCTATGCAGTCGCTCGAGCAGTGTGTCGCGCGAGACAGGTTCGAGCGCATCGCGCGCGCGGAAATAGGTACTGATGATCCGCTCGACCTCTGCGACGTTGCGTTCGCCCACCCGTCCGAGTGAACCGAGAAGGGTGATGACGTCGGAGTCGGAGATCAGACTGTAGAGCATCCGCTTGCCCGCGCGCCGCGGCTCAGCCAAGCGTGCGCGCCTCAGGATCTGCAGGTGCCGCGAGGTATTGGCGATCGAGAGGCCGCTGCGCTCGGCGAGCTCCTCGACGCTACGCTCGCCCTGGGCAATCAGCTCGAGCAACTCCAGCCGATGGGGATGTCCCAGCGCCGAAGCAATCTCGGCAAGATGGGCGTAAATGCGCTGCTTGGGTCGACTGCTTGACATGGCGATTCCTTCGCTCAATTATTCTCCAAATCGATTGAATATTCAAGTGCCGAAATTCAGGGATGCCATGATCCTGCGCTAGTTCCTCAACAGAGATACGGTCGCCGTGTCGTACTTGCTGGGCTGTGTCGGCAAAGGGGCCGCGGCGATCGGCGATCCCGTTTATAGTCCCGCTCTCGGATCGGTAAAACCGCCGCCTTCAGGTGAGCGAGGAGATCAAAACGGCGCGCGATAAGTCGCGCCGTTTTTGGCTCGTGGCACTTGGGGGCTCTCGCAATCGGGGGATTGCGCACACACCTCTGCGGGCAGTTCGAATTGTCGCGGGCACAGGCCGCATGCGTTCGGAAGACTGTGCCCATGCCGGACACCCGCTCAATTCTGCTGGGCTGGCGCTGTCGGGGACATTCGCGGGCGCGCGCGAGCGTCCGAGGGAAGCTCGGACGCGCCGCGCAGATCCTGCGCGGCTTCTCTGTCTCCAAAATGAGACGCCGTTCCCGGAGGCCGCGGCATCAGCGTGTAAAAATTCCAAAATAAGACCTTGGAAACGTTGCGTGACCCTATCGAGCACAGTGGAGGACTCAGCCATTCCGAAGCTCGCGGCTGCGGTGCGCTATCTCAAGGAACAACTGAGCGCGAGCGGTGGCGAAACCCTTCCGTCAGAGGAATGTCTGAAGGATCTTGCACGAGATGCGATCGATGCAACCGGTCGGACTCAGCGGCAGGGCGAGTCCTACATAACGTGTGTCTGTCGGCATCTGGACGCGCGAGTGCGGTTCATCGCCCTGTGGACGAGTACTGACGAAGCGTTTGATCAGGCGGCCTGGCGCGACTTGGTCGGGATCGCCCGTAAGCATGCTTTGCCGCGCCCACGGAGCTCAGAAAGGCATTTCCCGACGGGGCGATGAGCTCGTTCCCCCGCGGAGTCGGAAGCAGGAGAGTTCATGGCACGCCGTGCTCGCGCGACCGCTGGATATGACTTCCTCGACCGGCACGCTGAAGTCATCAAGCGGCTCCTGCCGACCGCCCGGGGCGTGGCGTTCTTCGACGCCCGAGGCAAGCCCCTCAGAGGCCACGGTCCGGTACCGCTCCTGCAGGTTCGCCTGCAGGTTCGCTCCGTCCTGAAATCCACGGCCATCGGGTCAGGTCGGCGCCCCGTGGACGCCATTCTACCGGTCAGCGCCTCCGAGAGCGCAGCGGCGTTCGTTCTGTATGCCGGGAGCGGAAGCAGC
>JAKADE010000442.1 GCA_021820785.1 Pseudomonadota bacterium | reverse complement strand
GGCTCTGACGCTCGGCTTCGAGTATGCCCGCGCGCACTTCGCCTGCCCGCTGCCGTTCGCGCTCGAGCCGATGGACCGCACCGCCGGGCACATCATGATCGACGGCAACACCGCCGCGGCGCTCGGCTGCGTGTTCGCCGGGGCCACGGTCGCGGCCTGGTATCCGATCACCCCGTCGACTTCGCTGATGGATGCCTTCAAGGGCTTCTGCGAGCGGATGCGCGTCGATCCGGCGAGCGGCGAGAAGCGCTTCGCGTTCATCCAGGCCGAAGATGAGCTGGCGGCGATCGGCATGGTGCTCGGGGCGAGCTGGAATGGCGCGCGCGCCTTCACCGCGACGTCCGGGCCCGGCATCTCGCTGATGAACGAGTTTCTCGGCCTGGCCTACTACGCCGAGGTGCCCGCGGTGGTGTTCGACATCCAGCGCGTGGGCCCCTCGACCGGCATGCCGACGCGAACCCAGCAGGGCGATCTGCTCGCCTGCGCCTACGCCTCGCACGGCGACACCCGGCACGTGTGCCTGTACCCGGCCAATCCGGCCGAGTGCTTCACGCTCACCGTCGAGGCCTTCGACCTCGCCGAACGGCTGCAGACCCCGGTGCTCGTCGTCTCGGACCTCGACATCGGCATGAACGACTGGATGTGCCCGGAATTCCAGTGGGACGACGCCTATCGGCCGGACCGCGGCAAGATGCTCGGGCGCGCCGAGATCGAAAAGCTGGAGAAATTCCACCGCTACCTCGATCCGGACGGCGACGGGATTCCCTGGCGCACGCTGCCCGGCGTGCACCCCAAGGGCGCGTACTTCACGCGCGGCTCCGGTCACACGCAGTTCGGCACCTACACCGAGGACTCGCACGACTACCAGGTGGTGCTCGATCGGCTGATGAAGAAATGGCAGACGACCAAGTCGCGGGTCCCGCCGGCCCTGATCGAAGGCCCGGGCAGCGAGATCGGTCTGGTGTCCATCGGCAGCAGCGACAGCGCGGTGCGCGAGGCGCTCGCGCTGCTCGCGGCCGACGGCATCGCGCTCGACTACATGCGGGTGCGCGCCTTTCCGTTCGGCGAGGAGGTCGAGCGCTTCCTCGCCGAGCACCGGCTGGTGTTCGTCGTCGAGCAGAACCGCGATGCGCAGCTGCGCTCGCTGCTGACGCTCGAGACCCGGGTCGAGAAGGCCAAGCTGCGCTCGCTGCTGCACTACAGCGGCCTGCCGGTGAGCTCGCATTTCATCGTCGAGGGCGTGCAGGCCGAGCTGCGCGGGCCGAGCCGTGCCGCCCGTCCGAGCGCCGTCGGCGTCTGAGGATCGCACATGACGTACATCGCCAAACCCAAGCTGACCCATCCGAGCCTGCCGCACAACGCCCTCGGCATGACGCGCCGAGCCTACGAGGGGGCACTCTCGACGCTGTGCGCCGGCTGCGGGCACGACTCGGTCACCGCCGCGATCGTCGAGGCGTGTTGGCGCCTGGCGCTCGAGCCGCAGAACCTGGTCAAACTCTCCGGCATCGGCTGCTCGTCGAAGACCACGGCATATTTCGTCAGCGGCGCGCACGGCTTCAACGCGGTGCACGGCCGCATGCCCTCGATTGCGACCGGCGCGAACGCCGCGAACCGCCAGCTGTCCTACATCGGCATCTCCGGCGACGGCGACACGCTCTCGATCGGACTCGGGCAGTTCTGTCATGCCATCCGTCGCAATCTCGACATGCTGTACCTGATCGAGAACAACGGGGTGTACGGCCTCACCAAGGGCCAGTTCTCCGCCTCGGCCGACATCGGCAGCCGCGCCAAGAAAGGCGAGGTCAACCGTCAGCCGCCGATCGACCCGGTGCTGATGGCGCTCGATCTTGGCGCCACGTTCGTCGCGCGCGGCTTCTCCGGCGACAAGCAGCAGCTGGTGCCGCTGATCGAGGCCGGTCTTCAGCATCGCGGGTTTGCGCTCATCGACATCCTCTCGCCGTGCGTGACCTTCAACGATCACGAGGGCTCGACCAAGAGCTACGCCTACACGCGCGAGCACGATGAGCCGGCGGTGCAGGCGGACTTCGTGCCCCATCAGGCGCCCATCCTGGTCGAGTACGCCCCCGGCGAGGCGCGCGAGATTGCGCTGCACGATGGCAGCCGGATCGTGCTGCGCAAGGCGGCCGAGGCGTACGACCCGACCGATCGCGCCGCGGCGGGCGCGGCGGTGAAGGCGCGCATGGCGGCCGGCGAGTACCTCACGGGACTGATCTATCTGGATCCCGAGGGCGGGAGCGGGGAGTTCCACGCCCTGAACGGGACCCCGCAGGTGCCGCTGAATGCGCTGCCCTTCGAGACGCTCTGTCCCGGCTCGGCCGGGCTGCACAAGGCGCTCGGACGCTACCGCTGAGAGCGGGGGGCTTGTCGAAGCGATCGGATCCGGGTTAGTCTAGGCACGGGTCTGTGATCATTCCCTTTCCTGCCGCCTGCTGGCCGCTCGGTAACCGAGCCGGCTTACGGAGAAAAGCCGAATCGTTCCCGACCAGGTGGCAGTAATCCTGCCGGTAATTGTTCGGAAGCCGCCGCGTCCGCAAAACACCAATAGAGCGCCGGGGTGGCCCAATCCGCATGTGGAGTTTGATTGCATGACGAAGATCTACGTCGGGAACCTTCCGTTTTCGGCCACTGACAGCGAAATTCGCGAACTGTTCGCGCAGCATGGGACGGTCGAGTCCGTCAGCCTGATCAACGACCGGGAAACCGGCCGGCCGCGGGGCTTCGGATTCGTCGAGATGTCGCGCGCCGATGCCACTCGCGCCATTCAGGCGCTCAACGGCAAGGACCTGGGCGGCCGCCCGCTGCGCGTCAATGAGGCGCAGGAACGCGGCGCCGGTGGTCCCGGCGGTCCTCGCGGCGGCGGCGCTCCGCGCCGCTGGTAAGCGCCTGGCACCGAGCGGCCGGTCCGGCAGGGGGTGCTCTGCCGGGCCGGCCGCTTTTATTTGGTTTTTGGGCGCTGCGCAGGGGCGCTCTGCTACACTCGCGCCCCCGATTTCTCAGCGTCTGAGGAGACGATTCGATGGGCAAGGGCGACATCAGAACCCGCCGCGGCAAGATTTATCGCGGCTCTTTCGGCAAGACCCGCGCGAAGGACCCCGCCGCGGCCAAGAAAACCGTCAAGCGCACGACCCGCAAGTAATTCGTTCGAGATCCTGAGGTTTGGCGCGCCCGCGGCGGAAGTCCGCGGCCGGCCAGGAAGCCGGAAGATTCTATGACCACGTCGCATTTTCATTGGCGTCCCCACCCCTGGCATGGCCTGGAGCCGGGCCCGGACTGTCCGGAAGTGGTGACGGCCTATATCGAGATCACCCCGTTCGATCTGGTCAAATACGAGGTCGACAAGGAAACCGGCTACCTCAGAGTGGATCGGCCGCAGCGCACCTCCTCGCAGCCACCGGCCCTCTACGGGTTCATCCCCCAGACCTACTGCGGGGAGCGGGTGAAGCGTCTGGCGCCGGGCTGTGATCGCGGCGACGGCGATCCGCTCGATATCTGCGTGATCAGTGAACGGCCGATCGCCCACTCCGAGGTGCTGCTGCGCGCCCGGATCCTCGGCGGCCTGAAGATCGTCGATCGCGGTGAAGCGGACG
>JAKADE010000441.1 GCA_021820785.1 Pseudomonadota bacterium | reverse complement strand
GCTTCGGCCATCTCCGCCTTGGTCAGCGCCATTATCTATTCTCGTATACTTGCGTTGAAGCTCACGCGCAAATCCGCCACCACTGCGGCGACGAGGCGGGCCACGTCGTCGTCAGTAAGCGTGCGAGAAAAGTCCTGAAAAATCAAGCCTAAAGCGACGCTTTTTCGACCATCCTCGATCCCCGGACCGCGATAGACGTCGAAAACGCGGAGATCTCGCAACAGGCTCGATCCGACCAAGGCTACACGCTCGGCGAGCCGACTTAAAGGCACAGATTCGTCGACGACGACGGCCAGATCGCGCCGGACCTGCGGCTGGCGGGAAATCTCCCGATACGCGGGGCGATCGAGCGCCAACGCCGCCCAATCGAGCTCGAACAGCACCGGGGTGTGCACGAATTGCAGGTGACGGACCTGCGACGGGTGCAGCTCGCCGACCCAGCCGATCGGCTCCCCGGCCCGCAGCACGCGCGCCGAGCGCCCCGGATGAAGGCTCGGATGCTCGGCGGGCACGAAGCTGAACACCGCGCCGGGCGAGACCGCCGCGAGCAGCGCCTCGAGGTCGCCTTTGATGTCGAAGAAGTCCGCCGCCTCACGCATCGGGCGCGGCAGACCCCACTGCTCCGGCATCCGCGGCCCGCAGGCCACGGCACTCAGCGTTTCGATCTCGTGCGTCACGCCGTCGCGCTGCTCGAACCGTGCGCCGTGCTCGAACAGACGGATCCGGTCGCGCTGGCGGCGCTGATTCTCGAGCGCCGCACGCAGCAGTCCCGGCCACAACGAGACGCGCATAACCGACAGGTCGCTCGCGATTGGGTTGGCGAGGCGCGGCGCGCTCCGATCCCCGAACAGCTGCTGTTGCAGCTGCGGGTCGACGAATGCGTAGGTAATGGCTTCCTGATAGCCACGCGTGGCGAGCAGCTCCAGCACCGCCCGCTCCGCCGGCACGAACTCCGGGAGCGCGCGGACTCGCTCGGCGGCGAGTGCGTCCCGCTCCTCGATGGCTTCGTAGCCCACGATGCGGGCCACTTCCTCGATCAGATCGGCTTCCAGCGCGATGTCGAACCGGTGAGCCGGCGGCGCGACCTCCCAGCCTTGCGGCAGCACCTGCACCCGCATGCCGAGCTTCTCCAGAACCGCACACACGCGCTCGTCCGGGATCTGCGCGCCGAGGAGCCGCGCGAGCTGCGAGCGGCGCAGCACGACCGGGGGGCGCGCGGGACGATCTTCTTCGGACTCCGTGAGGGTCAGAGGGCCGGCCGTTCCGCCGGCAATGTGCTGCATCAGTTCAAGCGCGCGTCCCAGGGCGTACTCCTGGCCTGCCGGATCGACGCCGCGCTCGAAGCGCTGACTGGCGTCGGTGCTCAATCCCCAGCGCAGTGCGCGCCCGATGACGGCATCCGGCGCGAAGTACGCCACTTCGAGAAACACGTCCGTGGTCCCAGCGCTCACCGCCGTGCGCTGTCCGCCCATGATGCCGGCAATCCCGACGGGACCGGCCGCATCCGTGATCAACAGGACATCGGGCGACAGCTCGACGCTGCGTCCATCGAGCAGCGTGACGGACTCGCCGGCCGCCGCCAGACGCACCCGGATCGGACCCTGGAGTTTGGCCAGATCATAGGCATGCATCGGCTGGCCGAGCTCGAGCATCACGTAATTGGTGACGTCGACGACCGGGCTGATCGAACGCACGCCGGCCCGCCGCAGCCGCTCGCGCATCCAGATCGGGGTCGGTACTGTGTTGTCGACGCCCCGAAGCACACAGCCGGCGAATCGCGGGCAGCCCGCGGGCGCATCCAGATGCACCGTTACGGTGTCGCCGTGGCCGGGACTCGTCGCATGAGGCGCGCGGATCTTCAGTGCACCGCCGGCGAGCGCCGCAACGTCGCGGGCGACCCCGAGAATCGACAGCGCGTCGCCGCGATTGGGCGTCACATTCAGGTCGAGCGTCGCATCGTCGAGCTGCAGGTACTGGCGCAGCGGCGCCCCGATGGGCGCATCCGCCGGCAGCTCGAGGATGCCCTCGGAGTCCTCCGCGAGCCCGAGCTCCTTCGGCGAGCACAACATCCCCGCCGACTCGGCGCCGCGCAACTTCGCGGCCTTGATCTTCAGGCCCCCGGGCAGCACCGCGCCGACCACTGCGAGCGCGCTCTTCAGTCCGGCGCGCGCATTGGGCGCGCCGCAGACGATCTGCAGCGGCTCGCCCTGCCCGATTGCGACCCGGCAGATGCGCAGCTTGTCGGCCTGCGGGTGCTTCTCGGCGCTGAGGATTTCCCCGACCAGCACCCCGGTGAACTCCGGCGCCGCAGGCGTGATCGACTCCAGCTCCAGGCCCGCCATGGTGAGCCGTTCGCCGAGCGCCGCGGCATCCCACGGCACGTCGATCCACTCAGTGAGCCAGGCGTAAGGTACCTTCATGGTGTCAAAGCGTCCGGAACTGCTCGAGGAAGCGCAGGTCGTTTTCGAAGAACAGGCGCAGGTCGTTCACGCCATAGCGCAGCATCGCCAGGCGATCGATGCCCATGCCGAAGGCGTACCCGCTGTAGCGCTCGGCATCGATGCCGCTCGCCATCAGCACGTTCGGGTGCACCATGCCGCAGCCGGCGATCTCGAGCCAGCCGGTGTGCTTGCAGGTGCGGCAGCCCTTGCCACCGCAGAACACGCAGGACATGTCGACTTCGGCCGACGGCTCGGTGAACGGGAAATACGACGGACGCAGCCGCATCGCCAGATCCTGCTCGAAGAACGCCTGCAGAAAACCATGCAGCATGGCCTTGAGGTTCGCGAAGCTCACCGCCTCGCCGACCCGCAGCCCCTCGATCTGGTGGAACATCGGGGAGTGGGTCATGTCCGAGTCGCACCGGTACACGCGCCCGGGCGCGATGACCGCGATCGGTGCGCCGCGCTCGAGCATGGCGCGGATCTGCACCGGCGAGGTGTGCGTGCGCAGCAACTTTCCGTCCGGAAAGTAGAACGTGTCGTGCATCGCCCGCGCCGGATGATTGGGCGGGAAATTCAGCGCCTCGAAGTTGTGGAAGTCGTCTTCGATTTCCGGGCCGGTGGCCACTTCGAAGCCGGCCCGCTGGAACAGCGCCTCCATGCGCAGCCGCGCCTTGGTGACGGGGTGCAGCCCACCACGCTGCTCACCTCGCCCCGGCAGGCTCACATCGATGCGTCCAGCCGCCAATGCGCGCTCGATGTCCGCGGCCTGCAGCGCCTCGCGGCGCGCTTCGAGTGCCGCCTGGACGCGCGCTTTGGCTTCGTTGATCCGCTGCCCGGCCGCCGGCCGCTCGGCGGCCGGGAGGCCGCCGAGGGACTTCAGCTGCTCGGTGAGCGTGCCTTTCTTGCCGAGCCAGCGAACCCGCACCTCATCGAGTGCAGGGAGGCTCGCGCACCCGGCCACCTCGGCGAGCGCGAGCTCGACGAGGGAGGACAGCTCGTGCATGCCGCCCGGGCCGCCGCTCAGGCGGCGGCCAACGCGACTTTGGCCTGCTCGGCGATCGCGCCGAACGCCGCCGCATCGTGCACGGCCAGATCGGCGAGCACCTTGCGGTCGACTTCGATGCCGGCCTTCATCAGACCGTTGATCATGCGGCTGTAGGACAG
>JAKADE010000440.1 GCA_021820785.1 Pseudomonadota bacterium | reverse complement strand
GAACGAGTCGAAGCATTCACCGAAGCCGGCGAACAGGAAGTCGTCCTCCAGATGGTGCGGCGTGTAGGGCGCCGGAAACTCGATCGGTATGCGGTAATGCGCGGTCAGCGCGGCGAGCAGGCGGGCGTGGCGCTGCTCCTCGAAGCCCTGCAGCGCGATCGCACGGCTCAGTTCCGGGTCGCTCTCGAGCGCCGCAGCCGCCGTGACCGTGTTCGAGGTGACGTTCTCGGTCGAAACGGCCTCCTGCCAGAACGGCAGGCCGGTGAGGCGCTTCAGCTCTTCGGCCGAGAGTGTCGGCCAGGCGATGTGTTCCGGGTCGTACTCGACGTGTGTGTCGAAGAAGAACCGGGCGAGCAGGCGTTTGTGTTCGGGGGATCCTGGACGCAGCGAGGCTGGGTCAAAGTCGGCCGGAACCGCGGACATGGTGCAACTCCCTCTTTCCTTCAGTCCAATACCACGATAGCAGCGCCGGTGCGCTGAAGAGAATCTCCCGCATGCGCTTGGTCAGCGACAATGCCAGGGCAAGTTCGGCGTCGACGCCGATCAGACGGCCGACCCCGACCAGGGTCGCCTCCTGGATGCCGATTCCCGCCGGCACGATGAAAATGAACGTGCGCGCCGCCTGCATCAGGCTCTCGAGCACCACGGCGGCCTCGACGCTTACCGGGTGGCCGAGCCAACGCAGCGCGAGCCACGTCTCGAGCGTGCCGGAGAGCATGCCGGCGAGCTGCCAGGCGAGTGTGCGCAGCCAGCGCCGCCAGTCGGCGAGCAGCGCGCGCAGCGCGGCATCGAGCGCCGACCACTTGCCGTTCAGCAGCGCGAGCATCTGTTCGCCGAGCATCTTGACGGCGACCTTTTCCATGCGCTCGAACACCGAGCCGTAGTGCAGCAGCGCGGCGAACAACACGATCAGCGGCAGGCTCGCACCGAGTCCGATCAGGACGTCGGAGGCGGAGCGGACGGTACCGGTGAGACTGAGCAGGCAGGTCACGCCGATCAGCACGAACAGATACTGGCTGAACAGCGTCAGGAGTACCTCGGCGGTGACGCTGGCGGCGGCGCGCACGCCCTCGACGCCACCGGCGGCGAGCAGGCGGATGCCGATCAGTTCTCCGCCGATGTTGGCGACTGGCAGGAGCCGGTTGACCGCTTCGCGCACCGTGGCGATCCAGAGCAGCCGACCCGGCGGCACGCGCTCAGGAATGAGCGCCTGCCAGCCACGCGAGTCGAGCAGCAGCGGCAGTGCGTGCAGTGGTACGAGCCACAGCAGCACCCAGCCGGCCTGCTCGATCGGCGTGAGAATGGCGGTGCCTTCGCGCGCCAACAGCGCGATGAGCAGCGCAAGTCCCGCGAGCAGGGCAATTCGGACCGTGAGTCTCATGCGGCGCAGCGCGCTCCGCGCTCCAGGCGGCCGGCGCCGGTGAGGGCGCGAAACCCGCCGGTTACGGCGCCTGAGGCATGGATGGCGTCACGCACCCTAGGGCTGAGCAGCGCCTCGAGCTCTTCGCGATGCCGGTAGGTGCGCATCGACGGGGTCAGTTCGTTGCGGGTCGCGGGGTGCAGGTAAATCTCGGTGAGTCCCTCGGGCAGGCGCCGCAGGATCTCGAGCAGGCGCGTCTCGTCCATCGCTCCGGTGCCGGCGAGGCCGAACACCTGATCGTTGCAGGCCACTGCGGCGGCGCGCAGGCGCCAGCGCATGAGCGCGAGCCAGGGTGAGAGCAGGGCACTCGTGATGGCGCCGCCGGGCGCGGCCGCCCACCGCGGCTCGCGCGGCCAGCGCACCGGTGGGCCGCCATACTCGGCCCCGATCGACAGCAGCATCGACAGCACCGTCGGGTGCAGGTGGAAGTGCTTGTGCGCGTTGACGTGATCGAGCGGCAGGCCGCTCGCGGCGAATGCGGCGAACTGGGCGCGGATCTCCGCTTCGAGTTGCCGTCTGACGCGCGGCAGCGCGAAGAACCGCACGCCGTCGCGCGCCATCCGGTCGGAGAAACGCCCCGAGTCGTCCACGAGGGCCGGAATCCGCCGCGGCGGCAGCACCGCCCGGCCGTCGGCCAGCACTACGTGCAGTCCGACGCCGAGCTGCGGCAGCGCGCGTGCACGCCGTACAGCGTCCTCGGCTGCCTCCGCCCCCACCATCAGGCTCGCACAGGTGAGCACGCCGCCCGTGTGGGCCTGCTCGATGGCCTCGTTCACCGCTTCATGCAGGCCGAAATCATCGGCGGTGACGGCGAGGGCCTTCACCGGCGGTGCTCAGGCCTCGTGCGCGTGCAGGAAGCGGAAGAACTCCACGCCCTCGCGCAGGCGGCGCTTGGTCATCTCCCAGCTGTTGAGCATCTCCCCGGTGAGCTCGGCGATCTTGCCCGGGCGGAAGTAGAAACGCTTATAGAACGTCTCGACCGCGTGGTAGATCTCCTTGGCCGGCAGGTGCGGGTAGCTGATCGGGGCGAGCTGCACGCCGCGGTCGTTGACCAGGTTGAGGTTGTCGTAGGCGGCGAGCCAGCCGTTGTCCACCGCTTCCTGGTACAGCTGCGTGCCCGGGTAGGGCGCGGCGAGCGACACCTGGATGGTGTTGGGGTTGATGTCGACCGCGAACTTGATGGTCTCGCGGATCGTCTCGCTGGTCTCTCCCGGCAGGCCGAGGATGAAGGTGCCGTGGATCTGCACGCCGAGTTCGCGGCAGTCGCGGGTGAAGCGGCGCGCGATGTCCGTGCGCAGGCCCTTCCTGATGTTGTGCAGGATCTGGTCGTTGCCTGACTCGTAGCCGACCAGCAGCAGCCGCAGGCCGTTGTCCTTCATGATCTTGAGCGTCTCGTACGGCACGTTGGCCTTGGCGTTGCATGACCAGGTGACCCCGAGCTTGCCGAGGCCGCGGGCAATCTCCTCGGCGCGCGGGCGGAAGTCGGTGAAGGTGTCGTCATCGAAGAAGATCTCCTTCACCTCCGGCATGTTCTCCTTGATCCAGCGCACTTCGTCGATGACGCTCTGTGCGCTGCGCACGCGGTAGCGGTGACCGCCGACGGTCTGCGGCCACAGGCAGAAGGTGCATTTGGAGCGGCAGCCACGCCCGGTGTAGAAGGACACGTAGGGGTGCTGCAGGTAGCCGATGAAGTAATTCGGGATGTGCAGGTCGCGCTTGTAGACCGGCGTCACCCAGGGCAGATCGTCCATGTTCTCGATCATGGCGCGCGCCGGGTTGTGCACGATCTGGCCGTCACGGCGGTACGACAGACCGGTGATGTCGGCGAACGGGCGGCCCTCGGCGACCTCGCGGCAGGTGTAGTCGAACTCTTCGCGGGCGACGAAATCGATCGCGCTGGAGGCCCCGAGCGAGCCGTCCGGATCGACTGCCACCTTTGCCCCGACCATGCCGACCTTCAGGCGCGGGTTCTGGTCCTTCAGCAGCTCGGCCACCTTCGCGTCCGTGGGGAACGAGGGGGAGCTGGTGTGCATGATGACGAGGTCGTACTCACGCGCGAGCGGCAGCACCTCGTCCATCGAGAGCCCATCGGCCGGCGCATCGAGCAACCGGCTTCCCGGCACCATGGCCGCAGGCTGCGCGAGCCAGGTCGGATACCAGAAGGAGCGAATCTCCCGCTTGGCGTGGTAGCGCGCG
>JAKADE010000439.1 GCA_021820785.1 Pseudomonadota bacterium | reverse complement strand
GCCGATGCAGGCGGTTGGCGAGCCTGAAGAGCGCGTGGTCGTCCTTGGGGTTCGCGAGGTTGAAGATGTTCTTATTGCGGATGATGATCCGGCCGATCCGCGCACCACGGCGCTCGAGCTCGGCATCCGAGGGCAGGGCGGGGGTGTCGGTCCGGTGCGTCGCGTGCACCGCGGGCGCCGAGGCGCCCGCGGCGGCGCCTCGGGCGAGGTACGGGAAGGCCAGCGCCGCAATGATACCGAGCAGTGCGCAGGTCCGGCGGGCGGGGCTGCGCGGCGCGCTCACGTGCAGCATCCGCCGGCGCGATCGTACGCCACCGGATGCGCCGCTCCCGAGCGGTCGCTGATGTGAACGTTCTGGATGCGCCGCACTGCCGTGATGCCTTCCCGCAAGAGCGATTCAGCATACTGTATCGGCCGGCGCTCCAGAGGCTCAATGCCGGAAACTGCAGATCTGACGGCGGGCGTTCAGTCCCGGAACGTGACGTCGCAGACACTGTCGCGCAGGAGCGAGGCCCCCTCGCCGGCGCCGATGAGCGCATTGACGCCGAAGGTCACGCCGCGTAGCTGCGGATCGAAGCGAAAGCTGCGCAGCACCGGCAGCGGATCGAGGTCAGGCTCGCCCGTGTGCTGATCGCGCGACGGAATGATGCAGCGGGTGCAGGGCTTGACCAGACGCAGGGTGACCGGGCCGATGCGGATCGTGTCGATGTGGTCTTCGGCGAACGGCTCGAGTCCGTCCAGCACGAGATTCGGACGAAAGCGGTTCATCGGGAGCGGTGCGCCGAGCCGCTCGTTCAGCGCATCGAGCGACCCCTGAGTGCAGATCAGCAGCGGAAAGCCGTCGGGGAAGGCGAGCGGCGGCGGGTGCGGCCCGGCGTAGTGCGGATCGGCCCGACGCGCCGGATGTCCCGGTGCGTGCACCACGCGCACCGGTTCGCCGAGCAGCGCGCTGACCCAGGCGGCCGCCGGCTCGCCGGCATCGATGCCGACGCACGTATCGCGCCAGATCCGCACCCGCAGCACCGTACCCGGCGCCCCTTCGAACGGCAGCAGCAGCGGCGTCGAGCCCTCGGCGCTCAGGCGCAACCCCTGGGGTGTCAGTTCGGTGGCGATGCGGGCGAGCGCCGGATGCGTGCGCTGGGTGAGAAAGGTGCCCTCGGGGCGCACGACCATCCAGTGCCGGTCCCAGGCCAATCCGCTCGCGCCGAGCCGCACCTGCGCCAGGGCAATGCCCTGGGCGGACTTCAGCGGATAGACGTGCAGAGCCTGTAGGCGGGCGGTCGGCATGCCGGCCATTCTACGAGAGGCGATGGGAGCCGGTGAGCGCACGGATGTCCCGCCGCGCCGTGCCGCGAGCGTCAGCGTCAACTGCGACTTCCGTCGCACAACGCGCCACGGCTTTTGCGGACGGCTCGACGTTGGGCGTTCTGCCGAGCCCGGAGCGTCGTGTCATAATGAGGCGAGGAGCGGGGGCACAGGGGCGCGACGGCAACGCCGTGGACGCGGTCCGCCGCAGTGTGCGGGGCAATCTGATGAGCGTGCAGCGAATTGGGATCCTGGCGGTGCTGGCCGTGCTCTCGGCCGCGGCCGCGGGCATGGCCGTTGCCCAGACCAGCCCCCCCGCGCGCGTCGGCCGACTGAGCTACGTGGGCGGCAGCGTGTCGTTCGAACCGGCCGGGACCGAATCCTGGGCGGCCGCCGAACTCAATCGGCCCGTGACGATCGGCGACCGGATCTGGACCGACTGGGACTCGCGGGCCGAGATCGAGCTCGGCGATGCGGTGGTGCGGCTCGGCAGCCGCAGCGGCTTCTCTTTCCTCAATCTCGATGCGCAGACCGCGCAGATGCAGCTCACCGCCGGCACGATGATCGTGCACGTGCGTACGCTTCAGAACGGTGAGCAGGACGAGGTCGACACGCCGAACCTGGCGCTGTCGCTTCAGACGCCCGGAACTTATCGGGTACACGTCTTTGCCTCGGGGCAGATGACGCGGGTCGAGGTGATCCGCGGGCATGCCCTCGCGAGCGGCGGCGGGCAGACCTATCCCGTTGCGGCGCAGCAGAGCGTTACCTTCAGCGGCACCAATACCTTGAGCGTCGTGTACACCACGCTGGGGGAACCCGATGCGCTGGATGACTGGTCGATGGCGCGCGACCGCGAGGAGGCTCAGGCCGCACCCGCGGTGACGCAATACGTCCCGGCGAACATGGTCGGCATCTACGACCTGGACACCTACGGCAGCTGGGAGAACACGGCGCAGTGGGGCTATGCCTGGTTCCCCAACGTCGTGACGGGCTGGGCGCCGTATCGCTTCGGTCACTGGGTGTGGATCTATCCCTGGGGCTGGACCTGGATCGACGATGAGCCGTGGGGATTTGCACCGTTTCACTACGGTCGCTGGGCCTATTGGCAGAATGCCTGGTGTTGGGTTCCGGGTCCGCGCGCGGTGGCGCCGATTTACACGCCGGCGCAGGTGGTCTGGACGCGGGGCGGGACCTCCGGGGCGCCTCCTCGGGGCCCGGTTCGCGGCCCGCAGTCCGGCCCGCGCATGCGCCCGCACGTCGGCTGGCTGCCGCTCGGGCCCCACGATGTCTACCTGCCCGGGTACTCGGTGAGCGGCGCCTATGTGCGCAACGTCAACCTGGCGAACGCACGCGACCTGAATTCCGCCGTCGTCGCGGCGGCCTACCGCCGCGGCGGCGCCGACCTGCGCTACGGCAATCGGGACATTCGCGGGGCCGTCACCGCGGTGCCCCTCGCCGCATTCAGTGCGTCCCAGGCGGCCGATGCCCATCGCATCGACTTCACGCGGCGCGGCTTGCGCGATCTGCGTCTGACCCCGGATGCGCCCACGGTGACACCGACACGGCTGAGTGTCTTCGGCTCGCGGCTCCGCATGCTGCAGGTGCCGCCGCGCCAATTGACCCACCGGTCGGTCGTGGCGCGGCTGTTGCCGGCGCGCGCCGCGGTCTCGTTCGATCGGCAGCAGGCGCTGATTCGCGCCAATGGTGGCCGTCCGTTGAGTGCAGGGCAGTGGGAGCGATTGCGCTCGAACACCCCGGCGGCCGCGGTGCGCCTGGCACCGGATATCGCCCCGGTGGCCCCGGCGCCGGTGCCGCAACGGCCGGCACAGCAACGCGGACCGGCGCCCCTGCTGCGCCCGATGGCACGCGCGCCGCTGCCGTATCGAGCCGGCCGGCCCCGCTGGGCCGCCTCGCCGAATGACCAGCGCAGCCCTCCGCTGGGGCTGCCGCGCAGGTTCGCGCCGGTGCTGCCAGCTGCGATGCCCCCGCGCACGCGGCCGCAACGGGCGGTACCGCTCCATGCCCCGGGTGCAGTGCGGCCCGGATTCGGCCCCGCACTGCGATGGCGCTCGGCGCCGCCGATGTATCGGGCGCAGACCCGCATCGCGCCCGAGCGGCCGAGTCCCCTGTTCCGCTTCCGCAATACGTACGCACCGCCGCACTCGCCCCCGCCGATGTACCGTCCGGTCGAACCGCAGTTCACCTCCGGCGCGACGGCGCCGCCGGCCTATCATCCGGCCTACCACCCCGCCTTCCACCCGGCGCCCGCGCGCCCCTTTCACGCCCCGCATCCGCCCCGCTGAGCCTCATCGGCGCGGCGACTGATATTTG
>JAKADE010000438.1 GCA_021820785.1 Pseudomonadota bacterium | reverse complement strand
GGCGTTGCTCTCACCATTGGACTGACGGCCGCGAAGCTCTCCCCGATGCAGCTTACCGAGATCGCGCGATGGACGATCCGTCCGGCACTCCTTGCCGTGCCGGGCGTCTCGAAGGTCGTGATCTTCGGCTCCCGGCCTGAGCAGCTGCAAGTGCAGTTCAATCCTGACCGGTTGATTGAACTGCGCGCAGGACTGAATCAGCTCACCGCAGCCGCCGCTGCCGCGAGCGCGGTGCGCGGCGCCGGGGTCGTCAATACCCCGAACCAGCAGTTGATTCTGATGAGTCACGGCCAGGCGACGAAGCCGGGCGTCCTGGGCGGGAGCTTGTTTATACGCCGCGATCACCGCAGCATCACGTTGAGCCAGGTTGCGCGGGTCGTTGAGGGATCGCCACCGCCGATTGGCAGCGCGCGCGTGGGCGCCCGGCGGGGGCTGTTGCTCGTGGTCGGCTCGCAGTATGGCGCCAATACCCTCGCGGTGACGCGGGGGCTGGATCGTGCGCTCGCGGCGCTCGCGCCGCTGCTGAAGCACGATGGAATTTCCGTTCAGCCGAATGGCCTGCGGCCCGCTTCATTCATCGAAGCCGCGCTGCGCGACGTGCGCGATTCCCTCGCAATCGGCGGTGTGCTCATCTTCCTGGTGCTGTACTTCGCTCTGCGCAACTGGCGGATCGCAGTGATCTCCTTCGCCGCGATTCCGTTGTCTCTCCTGATCGCCGCGCTGATCCTGACAGGCCTCGGATTCAGCCTCAATGCGCTCTCCCTGGGCGGGCTCGCGATCGCACTCGGCGAGGTCGTCGACGATGCAGTCGTGGGTGTCGAGAATATTCACCGCCGCTTACGTGAAAACCGCGCTCTGCCGGAACCGCAAGGCGTATTCACGGTCACGCTTCGTGCGACGCTGGAAGTGCGCAAGGCCGTAATTTTCGCGACTCTTTCGGTGGTTCTCATCTTCCTGCCGGTGCTGTACCTGAGTGGGATTGTGGGGCGCCTGTTCCGACCCCTGGCGCTGGCCTATATCTTCGCCATCCTCTCGTCGCTGGTTGTCGCGCTCACCGTCACACCCGCTCTGGCGTATCTTCTGCTCCGACGTGAACAGATCGACCCCGCGGATCCGCGCCTGCTGGTGCGTGCCAAACAAATCTACAGGCGGTCACTCGCCGTGGTCGATCGGTATCCTCGTGCCGTGCCCGCTGTGCTGGCGCTGCTGATGATCATTGGTCTGGCGAGTATGCCGGCACTGCGTACGCGGTTTCTGCCCCAGTTCAACGAAAACGATCTGATCGTGCACTTCGAGACGGCGCCCGGCACATCACTTGCGGCGACGACGCAGGTAGGCGAGCGGGCAATCCGTATCCTGCAGCGGATGCCGCAAGTGGCTCATGTCGTGATGCACGTCGGTCGGGCGCATCTTTCGAATGGTAATGCGCTTACCAATAAAGCGGAGATCGACGTGGGACTCAGCGCCCGCGGTAATGCGGACAGCGCAGCGAGCGAACGCAGGATCCTGGCCGCTGTAAAGGGAGCCCCAGGCGTTCGCTGGTGGGCGAACACGTTTCTCACTGAGCGGATTCACGAAACTCTCTCCGGCGTCACTGCCCCGGTGGTTGTAACGATTTTCGGCAATCGGCTCGCCGCATTGAACAACGACGCACGACGCGTTGCCGCGGCACTCAGGCAGGTGCCCGGCGCGGCGGGTGTGCGCATCCAGGCCGCGCCCGGAACACCTGAATTGTCCATCCGCCTGGATCGAGCGGCACTGCCCCGCTACGGCTTCACGGCGGGAGAGGTTTTACGCGCCATTCAAACCAGCTACAGTGGACGCAAAGTCGGTCGCGTGTACACCGCAGGGCGATCTTTCCCGATCGTTGTGATCTTGCCGCCGTCATTGCGTGACGATCCGGCTGCGATCGGTCGGGTTCCCCTCGTCAGCCCCAGCGGTATGGTTGTGCCGCTCGCTGAGCTGGCACGCATCCGGGAACGATCGGAACAGTCGATGATTCTGCACCGCGGGGCACGGCGCGTGCAGATCGTCACGGCCAACGTCACGGGCGGTGCGGGGCGGTTTGTACCATTGGCGCGCCGTCGCCTCAAACGTGTGCAATTGGCACCCGGTGATTACCTGCACGTTGGGGGCACTGCAACCGCCGCGGGCCATGCACGAGTGCAATTGACGCTCGATTTTGCAGTGGCGCTCGCTGCAATTCTGGCGCTTCTTTTCATCGCCCTGCGCGACGCGCGCAGTGTCGCTTTGCTCACAGTGAACCTGCCGTTCGCGCTTGTGGGTGGAATTGCCGCGATCTGGATCGCAGGGCTACCGGTGTCTTTGGGTGCGGCAGTCGGGTTCGTTACCGTATTCGGCATCACGTTGCGCAACGGCATCATGCTGCTGTCGCACTACCGTACGCTGGTTCTCGAAGAGAGCCGACCCTGGAATCGGGAGACCGCCGAGCTCGGCGCAACACACCGCCTGGCTCCGATCCTCATGACCGCCTCGGTGACGGCACTCGGGCTGCTGCCGTTGGCGTTGGGTGCGCATCGTCCGGGTCAGGAAATTGAGGGGCCTATGGCAATGGTCATTCTGGGCGGCCTTTGCAGCTCTACCTTGCTCACGCTGCTTGTCCTTCCGAAACTGGCACTTCGCTTCGCACGGTTTGAGAGTACGGAAGCGTCTGACGGGGGGCACAGTGGTTGAGCGGAGTCCCGCTTGGCTGATGAACGGTTCTGGTGCAATAGCGGCAGGACCGTGACATCCGGGAGTCTTTGCCCGGAGCTTCCGTGACGCAACCCATTGAACGCGATGTCATCTGACGGCGTCGCCGATTCCCTCGAGGGGTCATCGAGGGCTGTGATCGCCGAAACCTTACCATCGCCTCAGCTAGCGCGATTTCGTCACCCTGATGGGCGAATTTTGAGTTCGCCGCGCGTACGTTCGATGCCGGCTAACGAAGAGCCGACAGCTTCGAGATCTCGCAAAATGTCATGCCGTGAGCGTGTCAAGACGGGACACTCGCGTTAGAACCATTGCCATTTCGCCGGCTGCCAAGTGCCGTTCTTGCCAGCGAGCACCGGGTTGATAAAAGCAGCAACGGCAGTGGTCAATTCCTCGAGTGTTATCCAAGCAAGTTCATTTTCCCTAGCCAGCTGGCCGTAGGGAGTGGACCAGGTGGCAGGGGGATTGGGAACCGACGACGGCACAGCGTGCGTGCCGCGAAATTCAAAGGTCTGCGTCAGCGCCAGGCGCAGTCGTTTTGCGTCCAACGGTTGCATGGTGCCGAGTAGTGCAATGTCCGGAAGGTCTTTTACGCGGGTGTTGGGACGCAGACGCGGAAGCGTGTACGCATGGAGTTTCTCAGCGAGATGCGTTTCGATCGGGTATAGCCGCAGCGCCGGTGGCGCGACGCCAGCGAATGCAAGGGTATCCTCGGCGTTGACGATCTCAGGTTCCCCGAGAATGGGATCGCCAAATGCAACGTCCACCCCAAAGCGTTGACCATAGAGCTTGCCCGCCAAGCGGCACTCCGTGCGAAATCGAAAGCCTTCGTACCGCATGCCATCGCCTTGTATCTGCGGATGCTCGGTGTCAGGAGTGATTTCGAACGTCATGAAATCCTTAAGATCCAGTCTTCCGGCCTGC
>JAKADE010000437.1 GCA_021820785.1 Pseudomonadota bacterium | reverse complement strand
GCCGGCCGCCGCGGGCTGAGACCGTGACGCTCGCCGAGGAACGCCAGGATGTTTGCGCTTTGGCCAATGACCTGCCGGCCGGCCTTGAGAAACGGCGGCGCGAACGGCAGCGCACCGGCCTCCTTGCCCTCCAGGTAGCGCATCAGCTGCGCCACTCCGGCGCCCTTGCGCCGCTCGCGCGCGACGTCGGCATACTCGCATCCTGCATCCTCCAGCGCGAGGCGCACGAACTCTCCGCGCCCCTGGATCGTCGGCCAGTAATACAGTTCGTACCGCATCGGATCACCTCGCGGACGCACCGCCCGTGCGCTCAGCCGTCATGGTACACCCGGCGGGCCGTCCGACTGCGAAACGGGGTGCGAGTCGGGTGTGCTAGGCTTCTGCGGCGCATTTCGGCGCGCGTACCCAACACGTCGGATGACCTGCATGACCGATTGCGATCCCGGCCGGCGGGCAGCGCCAGCCGGCCGCCTTTCACGGCTGAATGGGCGAGCCACACGGCTGCTCGCCGCGCTCATCGTCCTGAGCGCCTCGCCATCGTTTGCGAGCGCCGCGCACATTCTCGGCGTGCGGGTGGTGCGCGACGGCTCACGTTTCTCTATCGACCTGCACATGACCTTGCGTGAATCCCCTCGGTCGGTCTTCGCCGCGCTGCAGGATTACCGCGCGATGCCCCGGTACAACCGGGACTTGCGCGCCGTGCGGGTCGAGCCGACCTCGGACCCGGGTGTGGTTCGGCTGTTCACCTCAGTGCATGCGTGCGTCCTCATCTTCTGCCGCACCCTGCATCAGACGCAGATCATGACCGCCGCCGCGGATGCGCACGGCGGAACGCTGCGCGCTCGACTGCTGCCCGGCGGCTCCTTCCGTTCGGGCCATGCAGGGTGGACCGTGCGGCCTTGCGCACAGGAGCGCCGCTTGACCTGTCTCGCCATGCACATCGAGCTCGAGCCGGCCTTCTGGGTACCGCCCGTGATCGGGCCGTGGATCCTCCGGCGCAAGATGGCTCAGGAAGCCCGCCGGTCCGGCATCGGCCTGGCGCGCGTGGCGGCGCATCTCTCGGCACATTCGGCGCATCGCGCCCCCGTCCGTCCAGCGGCGCCCGGCTCGTCCCATCGACGCTGACTACGCGGGCTTCATCCACCTGCGTTGCGTGGCGTCCTCTGACCCTCCCCGCCGTCGACGGTCCGCGGGGGTGCCGGCATGTGCGTATTGCTGCTGCCGCAGGGCCCGCGATCATGTGAAGTACGCGGCATGGGGCCGCCCAGGGATCTGCGATGTCTCGGCAGACACAATGTGCGCACGTCATCGACGTGGAGGGGCTTCAGCAGCTGCTCGATGCGCTGCGCGAGCGTGGCTACCGCACGTTAGGGCCGACCGTACGGGACGGGGCCATCGCATATGAGGACATCGCGTCGGTCGAGGAACTGCCGCGCGGCTGGACCGATGAACAATCCCCGGGTGCCTACCGCCTGCGGCCGAGCGACACCGACACGGTATTCGGCTTCGCCGTGGGCCCGCAGAGTTGGAAGCGCCATCTTTTTCCGTCCCACCAGATTCTCTGGCGGGCTCGCGTCACCGGCGGCAAGGTGCAGCTGGATCCCGAGCCGCACATCGACGCGCCGCTCGCCCTCATCGGCGTGCGCGCCTGCGAACTGAGCGCGCTGGCCATCCAGGACCGCGTCTGGCTCGGGGGCGCCGCGCCGGATGCGGAGTACCGCGCGCGGCGCGCCGATGCCTTCATCGTGGCGGTGAACTGCGCACACGCCGGCGGCACCTGCTTCTGCGTCTCGATGCACACCGGCCCCGAGGTGACCTCAGGGTACGATCTGGCGCTGACGGAACTCGGCACCGAGGGCGAGCCGACCTTCCTCGTGACCTGCGCCACGGAGGCAGGTGCCGCCGTGCTCGAGACACTGACGCGCCGGGCCGCCCGCGACGATGAGGTCGCCGCGGCGCAAGCGGTCGTGGCACACACTGCCGCCTCCATGGGCCGCGCGATGCCCGAAACGGACTGGGTGCCGCGGCTGCTCGGCAGTCCCGAACACCCGCGCTGGAATGCCCTCGCCGACCGCTGCCTCGCGTGCGGCAACTGCACGATGGTCTGTCCGACCTGCTTCTGCACGAATCTCGAGGATACGAGTGATCTCAGCGGGCAGCAGGTCACGCGCACCCGCCGCTGGGATTCGTGCTTCAGCGTCGATTTCGCCTACGTTCACGGCGGCAGCGTCCGCCCGAGCATCCGCGCCCGCTACCGACAGTGGATCACTCACAAACTGGCCACCTGGCCGCAACAGTTCGGCACCTCCGGGTGCGTCGGCTGCGGGCGGTGCATCAGCTGGTGTCCGGTCGGCATCGACCTCACCGAGGAAGTCGCCGCCCTGTGCGCCGAGACGCCGGACTAAGGAGCCCACCGTGCAGCCCCTGGCGCAGATCATCGCCCAACATCCGGTCTTCTCAGGCATCAGTGCCGCGAGTCTGCAACTGATCAGCGGCTGCGCGCGCAACGTGCGCATCGATCCCGGTCAGTTCCTGCTGCGTCACGGGGAGCCGGCGCACACGCTGTACCTGCTGCGCCACGGCCACGTCGTGTTGGAGATTGCCGCGGCCGGCCGCGGTACGCTCGCCATGCAGACGCTCGGACCCGGGGAGTTGGTCGGCCTCTCCTGGTTGCTGCCGCCTTATCAGTGGTCCTATGACGTCCGGGCGCTCGAACTCGTCCGTGCGGTGCAGATCGACGCGGACTGCCTGCGCCGCAAGAGCGAAGCGGATCACGACTTCGGCTACGACATGATGAAGCGCTTCATGCCCGTTCTCGTGCAGCGTCTGCAGGCGACGCGGCTGCAGCTTCTCGATGTCTATGGCACCGGCCGCTGAGTTCCCGGTGTCGCAGACGGCACCCGAGCCCCTCCTGCCTCGGGTGGTGTGCGTGCACCGGCGCCGGCGCGATGCACCCAGGGTGTGGACCCTCGAACTGCAGGCGGCCGGTGAGCCGCAGCCGCCGTTTGCGGCCGGCCAGTTCAACATGCTCACGGCATTCGGCGTCGGTGAAGTGCCGATCAGCTTCTCCGGCGACCCGGCGGCACCGCAGCGCCTCGTGCACACCGTTCGCGCGGTGGGTCCGGTCTCCGAGGCCCTGGTCCGGCTCGAGGCGGGCGCGCCGCTCGGGGTGCGTGGACCGTACGGGAAGGGGTGGCCGCTCGAGGCGGCAGACGGCCGCGACGTGCTGCTCGTGGCCGGCGGCCTCGGGCTCGCGCCGCTGCGCCCGGCGCTCTACCAGTTGCTCGCGCAGCGCGAACGGCATGGCCGGATCACCCTGCTCTACGGCACCCGCAGTCCGCGGGACATTCTCTTCCGGCGGGAACTGGCCGCCTGGGGCACACGCGGTGACCTCGCGCTCGAGGTGACGGTGGACCACGCGACGACGCCCTGGCAGGGACATGTCGGCGTGGTCACCGCTCTCATTGCGCACGCGCGCTTCGATCCACAGCGCACGCTCGCGTTGTTGTGCGGTCCGGAGATCATGATGCGCTTCACTGCCGAGGCGCTGTGCGCGGCGGGCGTGGCGCCCGAGGCGATCCATCTGTCGATGGAGCGCAGCATGAAATGCGGTGTCGGTACCTGCGGCCACTGCCAGTTCGGCGGG
>JAKADE010000436.1 GCA_021820785.1 Pseudomonadota bacterium | reverse complement strand
GCGCCGCCGCGTGACATCACCCTGGAGTCTCATATGAACCCGCGTCTCGAGCGGCTGCACGCCTATCCCTTCGAACGCCTGGCGCGACTGACCGCCCCGGCCAAACCCTCTGCGGCCATCCGCCCGATCGCCATGTCGATCGGCGAGCCGCGCCACGAGCCGCCGGCGATGGTGCTCGAGGCGCTGCGCGCCAACGCACACCAGCTCGGCACCTACCCGACCACGGCGGGCGTGCCCGAATTGCGCGGCGCGTGCGCCGCATGGCTCGAGCGGCGCTTCGGCCTCACCGCCGGCAGCGTCGATCCGGCCACCATGGTGCTGCCGGTGAACGGCACGCGCGAGGCGCTGTTCGCGTTCGTGCAGGCCGCACTCGATGCAGGCCGCGACGCACGGGTTGCGATGCCCAACCCCTTCTATCAGATCTACGAGGGCGCGGTGCTGCTCGCCGGTGGCGAGCCGTATTTCCTCGACACCACGGGGGCGAATGACTACACGCCGGACCTGGCGGCGGTACCGGAGAGCCTCTGGCGGCAGTGTCAGGTCCTGTTCCTGTGCAGCCCGGGCAACCCGACCGGGAAGGTGTTCCCGCGTCAGTACCTGCAGCAGGCGCTCGAGCTCGCCGAACGCCACGACTTCATCGTCGCCGCCGACGAGTGCTACAGCGAGATCTATCTCGATGAGACGCGCCCGCCGCCGGGCCTGCTCGAGGCGGCCCAGGCCGCGGGACGCGATCGCTTCGAGCGCTGCATCGTGTTCCACAGCCTCTCGAAGCGCTCGAGCGTTCCGGGCCTGCGCTCGGGATTCGTCGCCGGCGACCCGGCGATCATCGCCAAGCTGCTGCTGTACCGGACCTATCACGGCTGCGCGATGCCCGTGCCGACCCAGCTGGCGAGCATCGTGGCCTGGCAGGACGATGCGCACGTCGTGGCGAACCGGCGGCTGTACCGGGAGAAGTTCGAGCGCGTGCTGCCGATCCTCGCCCCGGTGCTGCCGGGGGTCGCCAAGCCCGAAGGGGCGTTTTACCTGTGGAGCGACGTCGGCGGCGACGGCGACGATGAGCGCTTCACGCGCGAACTCTACGCCACCCAGGGCGTGCTGGTGCTGCCGGGCAGCTATCTGGCGCGTGACGGGGGCCACGGCAACCCCGGCGCCGGGCGGGTGCGCATCTCGCTGGTACCGGGCGTGGCCGAGTGCGTCGAGGCCGCCGAGCGCATCCGCGCCTACCTGGAGCGCCGCAAGGCATGAACCTCACCGCCCTTCAGGCCGCCATCGAGGCGGCATTCGAGACGCGCGCCAGCCTGACGCCGGGGCGCGTGCCGGCCACACTGAGTGAGCAGATCGAGGCGTGCATCGAGCTGCTCGACAGCGGCAAGGCGCGCGTCGCGGAACGCAGAGGCGAGCAGTGGGTCGTCAACGAGTGGCTGAAAAAGGCGGTGCTGCTGTACTTCCGCACGCGCCAGAACACGCCGATCGACGCCGGGTTCACGCGCTTTTACGACAAGGTGCCGCTGAAATATGCCGACTCGAGCGAGGCACAGCTGCGCGCCGGCGGCGCGCGCATCGTGCCGCATGCGGTGGTGCGCAAAGGCGCCTACCTCGCGCCCGACACCGTACTGATGCCGAGCTACGTCAACATCGGCGCCTACGTCGACAGCGGCACCATGGTCGACACCTGGGCGACCGTGGGCTCGTGCGCCCAGATCGGGCGCAACGTGCACCTCTCCGGTGGCGTCGGCATCGGCGGGGTGCTCGAACCGCTGCAGGCGAGCCCCACCATCATCGAGGACGACTGCTTCATCGGCGCGCGTTCCGAGATCGTCGAGGGCGTGATCGTCGAGGCCGGCTCGGTGATCTCCATGGGCGTGTTCATCGGGCAGAGCACGCGGATCTACGACCGTGCGAGCGGACAGATCCTGCGCGGCCGCGTGCCGGCCGGCTCGGTGGTCGTGCCCGGATCGCTGCCCTCGGCGGACGGCCGCTACAGCCTCGCCTGTGCGGTGATCGTCAAACGGGTCGACGCCCAGACGCGCGCGAAGACCTCGATCAACGAACTGCTGCGGGCGGCAGAGTAGTCGCAACGCCCGGACACGGGCAGCCCCGCCGCGCCGGCGGGGCTCAGCCGAACCGCCCGGTGATGTAATCCTCGGTCAGCCGGTGGCGCGGGTTGGTGAACACCCGGTCGGTCTCGCCCACTTCCACCAGCCGCCCCATGTGGAAGTACGCCGTGCGCTGCGAAACGCGCGCGGCCTGCTGCATCGAGTGCGTCACGATCACGATCGCATAGGTCCCGTGCAGCTCCTCGATCAGATCCTCGATGCGCGCCGTCGCGATCGGATCGAGCGCCGAGCACGGCTCGTCCATCAGGATCACCTCCGGCTGCACCGCGAGCGCCCGCGCGATGCACAGGCGCTGCTGCTGGCCGCCGGAGAGTCCCGTGCCCGGCCCGTGCAGCCGGTCCTTCACCTCGTTCCACAGCCCGGCGCGCTGCAGACTGGTGCACACCAGCTCATCGAGATCAGCGCGGGTGCGGGTCAGCTTGTGGATGCGCGGCCCGTAGGCGACATTGTCGTAGATCGACTTCGGAAACGGATTGGGCTTCTGGAACACCATCCCGATGCGCGCCCGCAAGCGCGCCACGTCCTGGCGCTTCTCGTAGATGTCCTGACCGTCGAGCAGGATCGTGCCGGTGACGCGCGCCCCGGGGATGGTGTCGTTCATGCGGTTCAGGCAGCGCAGGAACGTCGACTTGCCGCACCCGGACGGTCCAATGCAGGCAAGCACCTGGCCGCGCGCAATGTCGACCGTTACGTCGGTGAGCGCCTGGATCTCCCCGTAGTGCACGTTCACCGAGCGGCAGGAGAATACCGCATCGGGTACCTGCGGCTCTCCGGCCGGCAGCCCGGTCGGCAGCGTGGTGAGCTCCCCGGCGAGGTCGGTCGGGATGTGCACGCGGCCGCTCGGCTTGGTGCCGACGGCCACGCCGCTGTCGAGGCTCACGCCGGGAGAGTCGGGGCGAATGGTGTCCTGCGCCACTGTCGGTCTACCTCAGCCAAATCGCCCGGTGACGTAGTCATCGGTGCGCCGGTCCCGCGGCGCGGTGAACAACTGCCCCGTGGGGCCCATCTCGATCAGTTCGCCCTGGTACATGAACGCCGTGCTGCTCGAGACGCGCGCGGCCTGCTGCAGGTTGTGGGTCACGATCACGATGCAGAACCGCTCGCGCAGGTTCTGCAGCGTCTCCTCCACCTTCAGCGTCGAGATCGGATCGAGCGCCGCGGTCGGCTCATCGAGCAGGATCACCTCCGGCTCGAGCGCAATGGAGCGCGCGATGCACAGCCGCTGCTGCTGGCCGCCGGAGAGGCTGCGCGCATCCTCGCGCAGCTTGTCCTTGACCTCGTCCCAGAGCGCCGCATCACCGAGTGCCGCGTGCACCCGCTCGGTGAGCTCGCTGCGCCCGATCCGCCGCGCGAGGCGCAGACCGAACGCCACGTTCTCGAAAATCGACATCGGGAAGGGCGTGGGCTTCTGGAACACCATCCCGACGCGCAGGCGCAGGCGGGTGACATCCACGTTCGGCGCCAGGATGTCCTGCCCATCGAGCAGGACCTCGCCACTCGCACGGTGCCCCGGGTACAAGGTGTACATGCG
>JAKADE010000435.1 GCA_021820785.1 Pseudomonadota bacterium | reverse complement strand
CACCATCCTCGAGAACAAGGACGGGCGGGCGACGCGCCGGATCTTCAATATCGGCAACCCCGACAACTGCGTCTCGATCCGCGATCTCGCCGAGCGCACCATCCGCATCGCCCAGGAATTCCCGGAGCTGCGCGATGCGGCCAGGGGCACCGAGATCGTCGAAGTGTCGGCCGGGGAGTACTACGGCAAGTATTACCAGGACATCCAGGTGCGCGTACCGGCGATCGAGGCGGCCAAGCGCGATCTGGGCTGGCGCCCGCGCACCGACATGGACACCGCGATCCGCCGCACGATCGATTTCTACGTCAAGCTCGGCAGCTTCAATTCTCTGAACGCCTCGGCGTCGGGGCTGTGAGCGGCCGCCGGCGGCGGTGACCGGGGGAGTGTGTCTATGAGTGCGGCGCAAGCGCGGGCGCAGCGGCTGCGATGGTGGGCCTGGGTGCTGATGGCGGCCGTCTGGTTCGTCACTCTGCAGGTGCGCCCGATGTTCGACCCGGACGAGGGCCGCTACGCGGAGATCCCGCGTGAGATGGTGGCCAGCGGCAACTGGGTGACGCCGCGGCTCGATGGACTGAAGTACTTCGAGAAGCCGGTGCTGCAGTACTGGGCGACGGCCACCGTGTACTCGGTGGTCGGGCTCAGCAACTGGTCCTCGCGCCTGTGGACCGTCGGGCTCGGTTTCGGCTGCCTGGGGCTGATCTACGCCTGGCTGGCACGCCTGTACGAGCGGCGCGCCGCCATCCTCGGCGTCGTGCTGCTCGCGCTGAGTCCGTATTTCGGCATCATCGGCCACCTCGATCTGCTCGATGCGGGGCTGACGTTCTGGCTCACCGCGATGGTGCTCTCGTTCACCCGTGCCCAGTGTTCGCCGGAGGGCTCCGGTGCGGAGCGCAACTGGATGCTCCTCTCCTGGGCGATGGCGGCGCTCGCGCTGCTCACCAAGGGGCTGGAGGTGTACGTGCTCGCGGGGCTGGCGCTCGTCGGCTACACGGTGATCGAGCGCGACGTGCGTCCCTGGCGGCGGCTGCATCTGCTCCTCGGGATCCCGCTGATGGTGCTCATCGCCGCGCCGTGGTTCGTCGCGGTGTCGCTGCGCAACCACGTGTTCGCCGAGTATTTCTTCATCCATGAGCACTTCCAGCGCTTCCTCACCGACGAGGCGCGGCGGGTCGAGCCGTGGTGGTACTTCATCGCGCTGCTGGTGATCGGGGCGTTCGCGTGGCTCGTTCCGCTCGTGCGCGCCGCGCGCGAGGCGTGGCGCGCGCCGGGCCCGGTCGCGCACTTCAAGCCGCTGAAGTTCCTGCTGCTGTACTCGATCCTGACGGTGATCTTCTTCTCCATTTCGGACTCGAAGCTCGCCACGTACATCCTGCCGGTGTTTCCGCCGCTCGCGGCGCTCACCGGGGTGTATCTGACGCGCCGGCCGCGCGCGCTCGAGCGCTCGGTCTGGGCCGGAACGGGGCTCGCGGTGTTCGTGGCCGCCGGGCTGCTCGTCTATGCGCATCACCGCGACGGGTTCATCCCGCCGCATGCGATCGGCTGGGGTGCCGCGGCGCTCGCCGCGGTGCTCGCGGCGGTGGCGGCCTGTGCCTTCGGCGGGCGCGAGGCGCCGGCCGGGGACGAGGCGGGCGCGGTGCCGGGTATCGCCACGCCGCTGATCGTCACGCTCGCGTTCATCTTTGCCTGGCAGGCGCTGCTCTGTCAGTACGCGGTCATTCCGCCGTCGCGCTCGGCCTATCAGCTGGTGCAGCAGATCAAGCCCGAGATACACCCCGACACGAAGCTCTACAGCGTGAACCAGTACCGTCAGACCATCCCGCCGTATCTCGGCCGGCTGCTGACGCTGGTGAATTACTCCGGGGAGCTTGGTCCCGGGGAGCGCTGGCAGCCCGGACTGATGACCGCCACACCGGCGCAGTTCGTGCAGCAGTGGGACGCCAGTTCGAACGCCGTGGCGTTCTTCCCGCCGGCCGTGTGGCGACGCTATCACGCCCAGGGTCTGCCCGGGCGGGTGATCGGCGAGGACAGTTTCACGGTGGCGGTGGCCCGTAAATGAAGTGGTCGGTGTATGGATTTCTGCTCGCCGGGATTCTGCTGAATCTCGCCGCGCAGCTCGGCCTGAAGGCGGCCACGGATGCGACCGGGCCGCTGTTCGGCGGCGACGTGGACGTGCCGAAGCGCATGGTCCAGCTGCTGACGGTGCCGTGGCTGTGGCTGGCGCTCGCCTGCTACGGCATCTCGGTCATCGCCTGGGTGGTGGGGCTCTCGCGCATCCCGGTGAGTCAGGCCTACCCGATGCTCTCGATGAACTATGTGCTGATGGTGCCGCTCGCCTGGTGGCTGCTGGGGGAAGCGCCGAACGCCCAGCGGCTGGCCGGCATCGTCGTGATCATTGCCGGCGTGTTCCTGGTGGCTCGCTCATAACCCTATGAACTCCTTCCTGCCTTTCACCCGTCCCAGCATCGATGAGCAGACGATCGCCGAGGTCGCCGACGTGCTGCGCTCCGGCTGGCTCGCCAGCGGTCCGAAGGTCAAGGCATTCGAAGCGGCGCTCTCGCAGTACTGCGGCGGTCGCCCGGTGCGCAGCCAGACTTCCGCGACGGCCAGTCTCGAACATGCGCTGCTGGTCTGCGGCATCGGCGCCGGCGATGAGGTGATCGTGCCGGCGATGAGTTTCGTCGCGAGCGCCAACGTGGTGGTGCGCACCGGTGCGCGGCCGGTGTTCGTCGACGTCGATCTGCACACGCGCAACATCGATCTGGCGCAGGCCGAAGCGGCGGTGAGTGCCCGCACCCGCGCCATCATGCCGGTGCATCTGTGCGGCCTGCCGGTCGACCTGGATCGCGTCTATGCGCTCGCCGAACGGCACCAGCTGCGGGTGATCGAGGATGCGGCCCAGGCCATGGGCTCGAGCTATCGCGGCCGGCGCATCGGCAGCTTCGGCGACCTGGTGTGCTTCAGCTTTCACCCCAACAAGAACATCACCAGCATCGAGGGTGGTGCGGTGGTGGGCGGCTCCCCGGAGGAGGTTCACGAGCTCGAGCTGCAGCGCTTTCACGGCCAGGAGAAGTCGGCCGCCGATGCGTTCGAGACGTACTTCGCCGGCGGCAAAGCGAATCTGTCGGACGTTGCCGCTTGCGTCGGTCTCGGGCAGCTGCGCCAGCTCGAGGCCTTCAATCTGCGCCGCCGCGAACTGGCGGCGCGGTACTTCGAGCTGTGGGGCGAGGCGGCGCCGCTGGCGCTGCCGGTGCGCGGTGACGAGGGGCACAACTGGCACATGTTCGCCGCCCGGCTGCCGCTCGAGCGGATGCGCATCAGCCGGTTGGAGTTCATCGAGGCGATGGCCGCGCGCGGCATCGGCATCGGCGTACATTATCCGGCCATGCATCTGTTCAGCGCCTATCGCGCGCTCGGCTACCGTGAGGGGCAGTTCCCGAACGCCGAGCGTATCGGCCGTGAGACCGTGACGCTGCCGCTGTTCCCGGCGATGAGCTTCGAGGACGTCGAGCGCGTCGTGAACACGGTGAACGAGGTGCTGCGCGGAGCGATGCGATGAGCGCGACGCTCTCGATCATCATTCCCGTCTACAACGAGGAGGCGGGTCTGGCGGCGCTGTTCGAGCGCCTGTATCCGGCGCTCGATGCGCTGGG
>JAKADE010000434.1 GCA_021820785.1 Pseudomonadota bacterium | reverse complement strand
CTCCCCGGCAATGCCGCTCACGGCGGTGATCGTCACGCCGGGCCGATCGCTGCGGCTGACGGTCACGCGATCCCCGAGCGCATCGACGGCGAAGCCGAGGATGTCGAATCCGATCGCGACGTTGCCGACCGAGGCCGGTGCGAACGCCGTCGCCCACTGTGCAGCGCTCACAGCCGCGCTCCCAGGTAGGCCGAAAGTCGCAGCAGGTCGGCGAACACCCCGCCGGCGGTCACCTCGGGACCGGCGCCCGGACCCTGGACGATGAGCGGGTTGTCGCAGTAGCGGCGCGTGGCGAAGCGCACCACGTTGTCGGTGAGCGCGATGTTGGCAAAAGCATGATCGGCGTCGAACTCGACCAGTCCCACGCTCGCCTGGCCGTCGGCACCGAGGCGCCCGACGTAGCGCAACACGCGGCCTTTGTCCCGGGCCGCCTCGAACCGCTCGCGCATGGCCGCGTCCGAGCGCGGCAGGCGCGTCATGAACTCCTCGATCGAGCCGCGCTCGAGTCCCGCCGGGACCAGCGACTCGACCCGCACGTCGGACAGTTCGAGCTCCAGGCCCATCTCGCGTCCGAGGATGATCAGCTTGCGCGCCACGTCCATCCCGGACAGGTCATCGCGCGGATCCGGTTCGGTATAACCGCGCTGACGCGCATCGCGCACGATGTCCGAGAACGGCGTGCGCCCGTCGTAGATGTTGAACAGATAGGCGAGCGTGCCGGAGAAGATCCCCTCGATGCTCGCGATCTCATCACCCGTCTCGCGCAGGTCGCGCAGCGTGTGCACCACCGGCAGGCCGGCACCGACGGTTGCCTCGTACAGATAGTGCGCAGCGCCCGCACGGCGTGCCTCCTGCAAGGCGCGGTAGAAGGCCATATCGGCGCTGTTGGCCTTCTTGTTCGGCGTGATCACGTGCACGCCGGCACGCAGCCACTCGGGATACCGGGCGGCCACATCACCGCTCGCCGTGCAGTCGATAAGCACGGTGTGCGGCAGGTAATCGACGCGCACGTGCTCGAGGAACCGCTCGAGGTCCGCCGGCACGGTGCTGTGCTCGTACTGCTCGCGCCAGGTGGCGAGCGCGATGCCGGTGTCCCCGAGCACCATGCGCTTGGAGCCGAGAATGCCGCGCACCCGCAGGTCGATCTTGAACTGCTCGCGCAGCCGCTCGCTCTGCGAGGCGATCTGCTCGAGCAGCACCTCACCGACGGTGCCCGGGCCGATGATGCCCACCGACAGCGTGTGCGGGGACAGATACAATCCGGCGTGCGCCGCCCGCAGCGCGCGGGTCGCCGAGCGGCCCTCCACCACCACCGAGATATTGCGCTCCGAGGCGCCCTGCGCGATGGCGCGCACGTTCACCCCGCTGGTGCCAAGGGCGCTGAAAACTTTCGCCGCGACGCCAGGGGTCCCGGCCATGCCGTCCCCGACGATGGCGAGGATGGCCAGGTCTGGGTCGATCTCGACGCTCTGGATCTGGCCCTCGAGCAGTTCACGCTCGAAGGCGCGCCGCACCACCGCGGCGGCGCGCTCGCCTTCGTTCTGGGGAATGGCGCAGCAGATCGAGTGCTCGGAGCTGCCCTGGGAGATCAGGATCACCGAGATGCCTTCCTCGCGCAGCGCGCCGAACAGCCGGTGCGCCGTGCCCGGTACGCCGATCATGCCGGCGCCCTCGAGGTTCACCAGCGCCACCTGCTCGATGCTGGCGATGCCCTTGACCGGCAGGCTCGAGCGCGGTTCGGCGCAGATGAGCGTGCCCGGCTTCTCGGGCGCGAAGGTGTTGCGGATCCAGATCGGGATCGCATCGCCCACCGCCGGCGCCATGGTCTGCGGGTGGATCACCTTGGCGCCGAAGTAAGCGAGCTCCATCGCCTCGCTGTAGGAAAGCGAGTCGATCACCGTGGCATCGGGCACCCGGCGCGGATCGGCCGAGAGCACCCCGTCGACGTCGGTCCAGATGTGGATTTCCGCCGCGTTGAGCAGTGCCCCGAAAATCGACGAAGAGAAATCGCTGCCGTTGCGTCCGAGCGTGGTCTGCACGCCGCGCCGATCGGCGGCGATGAATCCCGTGATGACCAGTGTGCCTTTGAAGTCGGCATCGACGAGGTCCGCCAGCTGCGCGCGCGACTCCTCCCACTGCACCGCCGGACCGAGCGAACCCCACTCGACCACGATTACCCGCCGTGCGTCGATCCATTGCACCGGGCCGCGCCGCTGCGGACGGGACTCGAGGTAGCGGTGGAACAGCTTGGTCGACCAGATCTCCCCGTACCCGGCGATCAGGTCGCGCACGTTGGTCGCCGCAGAGCGGGTCAGCTTGACGGTGTGCAGGATGCCTTCGAGATCGCGGCAGTCGCGGTCGAACCCGGCCATGTACAGCCGCATGGCCTCCGCCGGCAGCAGCGCCTCGGCGATCGCCGCGTGCCGGGCGCGCAGCGCCGCAATCTCCGCGCGATAACCCTCGTCCTGGGCCTCCGCAAGGCGCACCAGACCGAGCAGCGCATCGGTGACGCCCTTGCAGGCCGAGAGCACCACGCCCAAGCGCGGTGCCGGGGAGGCCTCGAGAATGGCCGCGACGCGCTCGAAGCACGCGGCGTCGGCGACGCTCGAGCCGCCGAATTTATGCACGACCCAGGGTGCGGAATTCGACATGGAGTTGCTGATCACCTGTGGGGAAGCGGTGCGACTCTACTGGTGCGCCAGTGCGCGCGCAATGGATACTCCGGCAGATCGCCCCCCTGGGACGGCTGCGCCGGTAGAATGCCGCCATGAACGAAAGCGATATCATCCTCGGGCAGCTCGCCACCGAGCGCATCCACGCCGCCCAGGTCGCCAACGCCTGCGTCGCGGTGTTCGGCACCGGACGCGACGCGCCGGCCACCCCGATGGCGGCCTTCCGCGAGGCGAGCGTCGGCTATCTCGCCTGGGTACTCGCCCGCTTCGAGCAGCGCGATCAGCTGCTCAGTGAACTCATCGAGCAGCGCCGTCGCGCCGCGGGCGGGACGCTCGAGGACACCGTGCCGATCGAACTCGGCACACTCGCGGCCCGCGAGGGCACGAGCCGCGAGGCGCTGAGGCGCCTCGAGCGCGCGCTCGGGGCCGATGAGCCGGAGCATGCCCGTGCGGCCTGGCAGGCGTTCGGCCAATTCTTCAACGCACTGTGGTGCACACGGCGCGAGGCGATCGAGCGGCACCTCGCCCGCCTGCCGCGCATCGGCAGCTGGCGCACGGTCGGGGCCATCGATGCCGACTCGATTCTCGAGGAGCGCACCCGCTACGCGCAGGTCGCCGCGCACCTGCCGCCGGGCATCACCCTGCTCGGCGCGACCACCGGCTAAGCCGACCTGCTGCGCTCAGCAGCGCCCGTGTCCTGCACCGGCCTCGGGGTGCGGGAAGTGATCGCTCTCATCCTCGCCCTCGCGCGGCACGAGGCAGGCGAAATCCTTCTCCAGCACGACCTCCACGCTGCCCGAGGCAAGCGCCGGGGCGGCGCGCACCGTGACCAGGTCCGTGCCGCACCAGCGCCCGGCGAGCTCGGCGGGCACCCGAAATTCAATGAGATTTCCTTCGTATATCACTGAAATATCATCATTTTCATCGCTCCGCCGCACCCTGTAAATCAATGCTGCGCCGCCCGGAAACTCGGTCCGCTCCTCGACCTG
>JAKADE010000433.1 GCA_021820785.1 Pseudomonadota bacterium | reverse complement strand
GCGCCCCGACCCGGTCGCCCTCGAGCGCGGCCGTCCAGGCGAGCAGAGCGGCGCTGCGCACGATGAGCGCGGACTTCAGCTGGCGGCGGCTGCCGAAGAAGGTCCCCGGCTGCAGGTCGACGAGCAGCCACACCGGCCGCTCGCGCTCCTCGTGAAACAGTTTCGTGTGCGGCCGCCCGCGGCGCGCCGTGACCCGCCAGTCGATGCTGCGCGGATCGTCTCCGGGGGTGTACAGCCGGACCTCCTGGAACTCCAGCCCGCGGCCGCGCTGGGCGCTGGCGTGAGCGCCGAGCAGCGCGGCGCGGGAGCGCCGTTGCCGCTGCAGCGACAGGCCGTGCGCCGCACCGCGCAACGCAAGCAGTTCCTCGAGCGTCGGGAGGCTCATGGGCTCAGGGCGCCGGCACCCGGCTGAGCAGTTCGTGGACGCAACGCTCGGCGGTGACGCCCTGCGCCTGTGCGGTGTAGTCGATGAGCAGCCGGTGACGCAGCGCATCCGGCGCAATGGCCTGCACGTCTTCGGGACTGACGAAATCCCGGCCCTCGAGCCAGGCGAGCGCGCGCGCGCCGCGTTCGATGGCGATCGCCGCGCGGGGACTGGCGCCCCAGCGCAGCCACTGGCGCAACTGCGCGCTGTAGGGTTCCGGGCGGCGCGTGGCATCGACCAGTGCGGCGATGTACTCGGCCACTGGATCGGAGAGCGTCAGGGCGAGAATCTCCCGCCGCGCGGCGAACACCATCGCCTGGCTCATCCGTTGCGCTGGCGGGGCAATCTCGCGCTGGCTGATGGCCTCGCTGCGCGCCAGCGCCATGACCTTCAACGTGGTGGCGCGGTCCGGATAATCGACGCGCGTGTGCAGCATGAAGCGGTCGAGCTGCGCCTCCGGCAGCGGGTAGGTGCCTTCCTGCTCGATCGGGTTCTGCGTCGCCATGACCAGAAACAGTGGCGGCAGTGGATAGCTTGCCGCGCCGACGCTGATCTGCCGCTCGGCCATGGCCTCGAGCAGGGCGGCCTGCACCTTCGCCGGCGCCCGGTTGATTTCATCGGCGAGAATGAGATTGTGAAACAGCGGTCCGCGCTGAAAGCGGAACGTGCCTTCCTCCGGCCGGTAGATGTCCGAACCGGTCAAATCTGCCGGCAACAGGTCCGGCGTGAACTGGACCCGCTGGAAGTCCGCCTCGACCGCGTGGGCCAATGCCTTGATGGCGCGGGTCTTGGCGAGTCCGGGCGGGCCCTCCACCAGCAGATGGCCGTCCGAGAGCAGAGCGACCAGCAGCCGCTCGACCAGCGCCTCCTGCCCGAGGATCTGGCTGCGCAGGTAGGTGCGCAGCCGGGCGAACGCGGCCTGCGCGGCACCGTCGGTGGGGTGCGCGGCAGGAGCGGATGGGGCGAGCGGGCCAGTGCCGGTCATTGCGGAGTGCCTCCTGAGTGTTGCCGAGAGCCGGATTGACCCTGGAGCGCGGCCGGGGTTCCCCGGGTGGCGCCACGATGTGGGCACCTGGCCCCGGCTCGAAACATGCCTGGGTGCATATTACCGGGCAGCTCACGGCTGCGCTCAGGCGCGCACGCGGCGCGGGAGGAGGTAGGTGGTGTACCGACGTACCGTGGTACCATTCACGCCATGAAGACCATCACCCGTGTGCAGACCGGAGTGCGACTGGAGCGCCGGCTGCTGAAAGTGCTCAAGGCGCTGGCGGCGGATCTCGAGATGTCCCTCGGGGATCTGCTCGAGGGCATCGTGCTGCATGCGTTCGAGGGCAAGGCGCCGTTTTCAGCCGCGACGCTGCGCAAGGTCCGGGCGCTGAAGGCGGTTTACGGTCTGGACCTCTTGGCCGAAGACTCGCACCGCATGCGCGAGGCCGAGGCACATGACTGAGCGGCCTGCGGACCTCGCGCGGTTTCTGCGTGGCGAGACCGATCCGGCGACCTTCACGCACCGCGAACACGTGCGCATGGCCTTCGAGCTGCTGCGCCGCTACGACTTCCCCGAAGCCGCGCTGCACTACTCACGCGCGCTCGAGGCCGTGACCGCGCGGGCCGGAGTGCCTGGAAAATTCCACCAGACGATCACCGTGGCCTTTCTGTCGCTCATCGCCGAGCGCCTGTTCGAGCACGGTCCGGGGACGTTCGAAACGTTTGCCGAAGCGCATGCGGACCTTCTCGATGCAGCGGTGCTCTTGCGGCTCTACGGCGCCGAGCGACTTGCGAGCGCGGCCGCCCGCACGACATTCCTGCTGCCGACGACGCCCGCCCGTTAGGGGGCGCGGTATTCAGCTGCTCGGCTCGCTGTGCCGCTTGGCGCCGCGGATGCACTGTTCGACATCGCGGTGGCGAACGATCCGATAGGGCGCGAAGGCCGCCACGGCATCGGCGAGCGCGTTCTGCGCCGTGGCCAACTCGGCCATCTGGTCGCACAGCGCGCGCACATCGGCCCTGACCTGGGCCGAGCCTTGATGTGCGGTACGCTGGATGACAGCGGAGTTGCCCTGCCAGAGTGCGCTGAAGAGCGAGCCGACGATGTCCACGCCCAGCCGTCCCCCCGCCTCGCCCGTGGCAGAGCCGGCTGCGGAGATCCCGAGCGCATGCTGGTAGTACTGCCGGGCCAGCGTCTGCTCGGACGGCGTCAGCGCGATGGCGCGTCCCCCGATCACCAGCCGGCCGCTCTCGTGCACGGAGGCGTTGGATCTGCCCGGCACGCTGATGCGCACCGTCGTGCCCTTGATGGCAAACGTGCCGCGCCCGCCCGAGGTGCTGATGTGTTCCGTGCACCCCGAGAGCGCTGCGAGCCCCGGCAGGAGCGCGACACCGATCAGCAGGCCGATTCTTCGGTTCATGGAGCGACTCTCCTCGTGCAGACCCTTCAGGACGGCTGACCGGCTTGCGCCGGTGCGGCCGCAGTGCCGAGCGGCTCGGTGATCACCGCCCGCGCAATGCGCGGAGCGATCCAGCGCTCGATATCGTCGATCAGCGTGAAGCCCGCCGGCACCACCACCAGGGTGAGGCCCGTTGAGGTGACCAGACCCCCGATGACACCGATCGCCATCGGGGCGCGAAACGCATCGCCGATCGCGAAGGCCACGGGCAGCATGCCGGCCACCATCGCCACGGTGGTCATCACGATCGGCCGGGCCCGCTTGTGCCCGGCCTCGAGCAGCGCGGTCAGGCGGTCCTTGCCGGCGCGCATCTCCTCGATCGCGAAATCCACGAGCAGAATCGAGTTCTTTGCCACGATGCCCATGAGCATCAGGAACCCGATCATCACCCCGAGCGAGAGCGGCCGGTCGGTGATGAACAGCGCCGCGACCGCCCCACCGATCGACAACGGCAGCGCCGAGAGGATGGTGATCGGCTGCAGCACGCGGGCGAACAGCAGCACCAGCACGGCGAAGACCATGAGGATGCCGGTGCCCATCGCGATCAGGAAGTCGGTGAACAGCTCCGACATCAGCCGCGCGTTGCCCGTCTCGGCCAGGTGCACGCCCGGCGGCAGGTGTGCGAGCGCCGGCAGCGCATGGATCTGCTTCATCGCCTTGCCGAGCTGCACGCCGTTCAGGTCCGCATCGATCGCGATGCGCAGGCGCTGGTCGCGGCTGTGGATCTCGGTCGGACCCTGGCCGAAGCCGAAATCCGCCACCGCCTTCAGCGGCACCGAGCCGCCGCTCGCC
>JAKADE010000432.1 GCA_021820785.1 Pseudomonadota bacterium | reverse complement strand
CCGCGCTCAGCGGATCGCTCTCGTGGCGCAGATCCGCGCTCGCCCGGTTCGCCCGTCCCTGCAGCTCCTCGCGCCGGCGCAGCAGCCGCTCCCGTACTATTTCTGTGTCCACCGCAGCCTCCGCCCCTGGCGGACTCACCCGCCGAACGGGGCCGCCCGCAGTTGACCGCCACGCCCGCGCCTGCGGAAAATACCTAGCGCGCACAATGGCTTGAAGGCAACATACTGTCGCAGGTGAGCCATCCGTGTCCATTATGGTTTTTACCGCACGGGGCGCCGCTCACCACCCGCTGCCGAACTACGGGGAACGCTCGATGGAAAATGCCCGCGACTTGCAGCCGACCGTGTTCGTCGTCGATGACGATGAGGCGGTGCGCGCCTCCCTGCGGCTGCTACTGAAGTCAGTCGGCCTGCCGGCGACGGTCTACTGCAGCGCCCAGGAGTTCCTCGGCCACTACGATGCGCACCAGCCCGGCTGCGTGATCCTCGATGTGCGCATGCCGGGCATGAGCGGCCTGGAGCTGCAGCAGCTGCTGAACCTGCGCGGGGCAACCATTCCGGTCATCTTCATCACCGGCCACGGCGACATCCCGATGGCGGTCGAGGCGATGCAGCACGGCGCGTTCGATTTCCTGCAGAAGCCGTTCCGCGACCAGGACCTGCTCGATCGGGTGCAGCGGGCGCTCGAGAAGGATCAGCGCACGCGGCTCGAACTGAAGGAGCAGGACCGCATCCGCGACCGTCTCGACATGCTCACCCCGCGCGAGCGCGAAGTGCTGAGCCTGATCACGCGCGGCAAGCCGAACAAGGTGGTCGCCGCCGACCTCGGCGTCAGTCAGCGCACGGTGGAGATCCACCGCGCGCGGGTCATGGAGAAGATGGGCGCCTCGTCCTTCGCGCAGCTCGTGCGCATGGTGCTCGACACCGAGACGCAGTAGGCCGGCGCGCCGCTCAGGTGCCGGTGCGCCGCTCGGCCGCGGCTCGCTGCGGCGCATCGAGCGGGGCGGCCTGCACCCCGATCAGTTCCGGAATGCCGTTGGCCCGCGCGGCCATGCGGCGCACGCGCGCCCAGTCCACCGCCACGGCAGCCCCCCCGAGCGCCTGGTGGATGACGCGCGAGATCACGGCGAAGTTCGGCTTGGCCGGCACGTCCTGACTGTGCAGCGGCGGGTGGATCGACAGATACAGCCGCCCGTCCTGCAGCGTCGCGAGAATCGGATCGTTGACGATGGTGACCTTCGTGCCGACCGGCACGACCGGAAAGAGCGCCGCGATGTCCTCCGGGTACAGCCGCACGCAGCCGTGCGTGACCGCCATGCCGATCGCCATCGGATTGTTGGTGCCGTGGATGTAGATCTCCCCGCCGCTCATCGTCGTCTGCAGCGCCCACTCGCCCATGGGATTGTTCGGGCCGGCCGGCCAGACGTGCGGAATCGGATCGCCCGCCGCGGCATGCGCCCGCAGGATCGAGGGGGTCGGGATCCACACCGGATGCGGCACCTTGCGCACGATCCGGGTCACGCCCGTGGGCGTATCCCAGCCCTTCTCTCCGGGGCTCACCGGATAGGTGATCACCACCGGCCGGTCATGTCCCGCGCGGCGCGGGAAGTAGAACAGGCGGTGTGCGGCGAGATTGACGACGATGCCCTCGTGCGCCACCGGCGGAATGATGTAGCGCCCCGGGATCACCACGCGCGTGCCCTGGCCCGGCAGCCACATGTCCACGTGCGGGTTGGCAGCCTGGATTTCCCAGTAGCCGACGCTGTACTTGCGCGCGATGGCGAGCAGCGTATCGGAGGCCTTCGAATGGATCACGCGGTCACGGCCGATGAGCGCACCGTGAGCGGGCAGCCGGTACACGGCGGCCCGGACGGGCAAGGCGGACACGAACGCGGACGCGACGAGCAGACCCGCAGCCAGCACGGCGCGGGAACGCAGGGACATCAGGGACATGGATCGAGGGTTCCGGGTCAGCACCGCCGGTGCGGCGAGCGCTGCCATTGTAACATGCGTCCCGATGCGCCCGGCCCGTCGCCTCCCCGCCGAGTTTTACCGCCAGGACACCCTCACGGTGGCCCGCTCGCTGCTCGGCATGCACCTGGTGCGTCAGGTCGACGGGGTGCGCCGCAGCGGCCGGATCGTGGAAACCGAGGCCTACCAGGGTCCCGAGGACCGGGCGGCGCACTCCTGGCGCGGCCGCACGCCGCGCACCGAAGTGATGTTCGGACCGCCCGGCCACGCCTACGTCTACCTCATCTACGGCATGTGGCACTGCCTGAATGTGGTGACCGCCGTCGAAGGGGTGCCGCACGCGGTGCTGCTGCGCGCGCTCGAGCCGCTCGAGGGTCTGGCGGTGCGCACCTCGGGGCCGGGGCTGCTCTGTCGGGCCCTGGACATCGACCGGCGCCTCAACGGCGTCGACCTGACCGGTCCGGCGTTGTGGATCGAGCGCCCGCCGCAGAGCGCACCGGTGCGCATCGGCACCAGCGCGCGGATCGGGGTCGAGTACGCCGGCGACTGGGCGCGCCGTCCCTGGCGCTTCTTCGATCGCGACTCGCCGTTCGTCTCCGGCCGGCGGACGCCGGCCCCGCGCCGCTAGCCGGCGGTGCCACCCGCGGCGGACGCCGTGAGTACGAGGTGACCGTTGCGCACCGGGATTCGCTGCCCGGGGTCATGCGCCATGCGCACCGTGCCGCTCTTGCCGCCGAGGCGATAGCGCACCTCGTAGCCGTTCGGCCGGACGATCCGGTCGTAGACCGTGGAGCAGCGACGCACGGTCGTGCGGTACGTGTTGCCGCGCTGCATGCGCGCCTCGATGCGGTTGCCCGCATAGCCGCCCGCCGCGGCGCCCGCGACGGTCGCCACGGTCCGCCCCGAGCCGTCCCCGATCTGGTGCCCGAGCAGCCCGCCGATGAGCGCTCCGGCAACACTCCCGACGATCTGGTGCGTATCGCTCGCCGGCCGGGTGCGCTCCACGGTCGCATCGCGACACACCTGCCGCGGCTGTACCACGGTGCGCATCAACGGCACCACCTGGACCACCTGCGCATAACGGGGCGCGTGCGCGATCAGCTTGTGGCTGACCATCGCGCCGGCACCGACCACCACGGCGAGTGCGCCGCCCGCACCCGCGCCGATCAGAAAGGATTTGTTCATCGTTCAGCTCCCCTGCACGCTGTGCATGGCGCAGATTTTCATCTGCGAAAACTGAACCTGACTTGAACTGCGCGCGCCCCGTCGGCGTACGGCGACATCGGTGCGCGGGACGCGCCGCGCGCACTCACCAGGGCAGAGGATCGCCGCGGTAATCGAGCAGCAGTCCGCTGTGCTGCGGTTCGAGCCGCTCGATCACCTCGAGCAGCATGCGAGCCGCCTCGGGCGGATCGCGCACCGTGAGGTGGTCCGTCCGATGCGGTGCGCTGAGCCGCGTGCGCACCGTGCCGGGATGCAGGGCGACACAGATCGCCTGCGGGTTCCTGCGGCGCAGCTCCACGCTCGCGGTGCGCACGAGTTGGTTCAGCGCCGCCTTGGACGCCCGGTATCCGTACCACCCCCCCAGCCGGTTGTCCCCGATGCTGCCGACACGTGCCGAGAGCACCGCAAACACCGAGGGACCGCGCCGCGGCAGCAGCGGCAGGAAATGCTTCATCAGCAGCGCCGGTCC
>JAKADE010000431.1 GCA_021820785.1 Pseudomonadota bacterium | reverse complement strand
TCAACTGCGCGCATGTCGCTTTCGGATGTACTTGCGGATCGCGTCCCTCACCTCCACGGGTCTCGCGCTTGAGCCTCCTTCCGGAAAGAGCGCGGCGTTTATGTCCTGGGACGTATATCGTCCAGCCCTCCGGACGATGACTTGGTTGCCTTCTTCGTCCCATTCGAGAACGGAACCAGGACCCACGCCGAGTTTCTTGCGAACCTCAGCGGGCACCGAGATTTGACCCTGAGCGGTCACTTTTGAGTGCGCGATAGCCATTCAGGCACATTACCAGGGTAATGATGATTGCGCAAGTATGGCCGTCAGGATTGCGAGCGTCATCGGCTCGGATAGAGCCGCCACACCGTCTGAACCTACTGATCGTGGAACAAATGTGCAGCCACCGACCAGAGAGTTCCCTGACGACCCGAAGCGGCTGCTCCAAGGTTGGATATCTCTGTCCGGCTTTGGGTCCAGTTGTTGGCTGGGCGCGCCAAAGATATGCGGCTTCTGGCCCATCCTAGCTGCTGCCTCGGCAGCGCCCGGTCATGATCGATCTGCAGGAGTCGATCCAAAGCGGGCAGTCCGCTAACCGACGTCGAAGCCCGACGATCACTGGTTTGAACGATGTCCGTAGCCGACCAAGCAAATGGTTCTCCAGCAATTGTGCCGCTGTTGCCGGAGGATCACTGAGTCTTGATGGTATGTTCGATCCACGCCGCGTAATACGAGATGCGAGAATTGGAGAACTCTTGCCCGCAAACTCCTTCTGCAAACTTGGTGCGACCTTTGGGCCAGTGTTTCCAGTCTGATAACCCAGCAAGCTGCCACTTTCCACCGGACTTGATGAGGACTGGACCGCCACTGTCGCCGTCACCGAGCACGCCTTCAAGGGGCAACGCGTTCGGGCCGCAATCGAAACGGTAATCCAACCATTGCCCCTGTGCGCGCGTGATGCGGTTGTACGCCATCCGGAGCTTGCCGCGATGCGGGGAATGGGGGTATTGACCGACTTTGCCGTTGCCGGTTGCGCCTTTGCCGAAGATTTCTACCACCTTGCCGAGTTCATCTGACTTTGTGTACAGGCGCACCGGAGCGGCATCCCGGACGGGTCGCTCCAATTCGATGAGAGCGAGGTCGTGCATGGATCTGAGTGCTGACTTGATCTCTGGCCAATTCTTCAGGCCCGGATGATGTGCTGCGTACTTAACGGTTTCGTACTCCTTCTTGAAACCGGGATAAAGAAAGACGTGCCCGACTTTCCGCCATTTCCCGTCGATGCGCACCTTCATCAGCTTGTAGCCCTGGATGGCGTGTCCCGCCGTCACCACCCAGCGCTGCGCAATCAGGGTGCCTTGTCCTTCGCCGGGAAGGTCCACCAGCGCAGGGAAGGCGCTTGACGGAATCAGGTACTTGGCGTCGGGAACGTCGCTGCGGATGACAATGGCTTTGGCTCCCGTGGTGACCATCAGAAAAGCAAGCGTCAGGTATCGAAGGCGTTTCACGGTCAGTGCCGTCCTGTGGTAGATCGGTGTAACGGGTGCCCTTGACGGAACAAGGTGCATTCATTGCGGGGCATCCTAGCAGTCCGGATTCTGCAGCCAAACAATGATTCTGCTACCTCGGTCGCCGAAGCTGGCCCGAACGGTCAGGATTCTTTACGCCTCGAAAGCTGACGGTCACCAAGGACAGTCCTGGCCGATTGGGGAAGTTCTGGTTCAGGGACGAGTGAACGGTTGCTTACGAATTGAGCCATTTGACTCGATGCCTCTGATTCGCACTTGGAGATTGAGTGGGGGGGCGAGTGCAAAGCGACGTGCGAATGCCGGGGCAACGAGGGGCAGGCAATGGCAAGTACCCCTGGCGGGCTCGCCGTCCAGATCCCACGAATTTTCCCAAACGATCAGCTATTTGCCGTCGCTGCTGTTGCCGCAGCTCGTCTGGCGTTGCTTAGGGAGTGGAGCGGGTGATGGGAATCGAACCCACGTTAGCAGCTTGGGAAGCTGCAGTTCTACCATTGAACTACACCCGCGCAGGGGACGTGATCTTACGGAATGGCGGGGCCCTCTGGCAATCGTGGGTGGGGAAGCACGGTGTCGCGCTTGGATGGCGATCCGCGTGCTTGCGGGCGGGGGCGGGGCGAGTTCCGGCCCCTGCGCATGGGGCTCTGGGCGGTGCAGAAGATTGGCGCTCATTCTGCTAGGGTCCGCGTATGACCCGCATCCATCGTGACCCATTTCAGGGGCGGCCGTGAGCGTCACAGCCGAGCGTTCATTCGAGCGCACCGTGTGCGTCTACTGTGCATCCAGCCGCAGCGCTGATCTCGAATACCGTCAGGCCGCATTTCGGCTGGGAGAAGTGCTGGCCGAGCAGGGCATTGCCATCGTCTACGGAGGGGGTGCGCGCGGCTCGATGGGATCCCTTGCAGACGGCGCACTCGGACGCGGCGGCCGCGTGGTGGGCATCCTGCCCCGATTCATGGCGGACCTGGAGTGGGGCCATCGCGGCCTGAGCGAGCTGAAGCTGGTCGAGGATATGCGCACCCGCAAGCACCTGATGCTGTCCGGCGCCCACGCGGCGATCGCACTGCCGGGTGGCAGCGGCACATTCGAGGAGCTGCTTGAGGCGCTGACGCTGAAGCGACTTGGCCTCTTTCTCGGGCCGATCGTGCTGGTCAATACCCGGAATTACTTCGAGCCGCTGCGTATATTGCTCGAGGCGGCGGTACGGGAGCGCTTCATGGACGAACGGCACCTCGCCATGTGGCAGATCGTGCCGAGCGCCGAAGAGGTCCCCGAAGCGCTGGCCAGTGCCCCGGACTGGTCGCCCGCGGCGCGCGAATTCGCAGCGGTCTAGCTTTCGCTCAAGCTGATTCGGCGAGGACCTTGCCAAAGCGTCGTTGACGGCCGCCGAAATCCTCGAGCGCCGCGTGCAATCCGGCTTCACCGAACTCTGGCCAGAGCGCGTCGGTGAAATAGAGCTCCGCATACGCGCAATCCCAGAGCAGGAAGTCCGACAGCCGCTGATCGCCGCCGGTGCGGATCAGCAGATCCACCGGGCCGGCGTCCCCTGCGGAGTGATCGACCTCAGCGAGCAGCGCTTCAAATGCCTCGGTGCTGAGTCCGCCGGTGGCGGCGCGCCGCGCCGCTTCGACAATACTGTGCCGGGACGAATAGTCGACCGCGATGCGCAGCCGCATGCGCGTGCAGTGCGCGGTCAGCTGCTCGCTGGTTTCGATGGCCCGCACCAGGCCGCAGGGCAGCCGGTCACGGCGGCCGATCACATTGATGCGCACCGAGTTGCGCAGGCAGCGGCGGGTTTCGCTCGCCAGATAACACTGCAGCAGCCGCAGCAGTGACTCGACTTCGGGGCTCGGCCGGCCCCAGTTGTCCGAGGAGAACGCGTACAGCGTCAGGGTGCGGATGCCGGCGCGGGCGCTTGCCTCGACGATGCGGCGCACCATTTTCGCGCCCTGCACGTGTCCGGCGCTGCGCGGCAGACCGCGCCGCTGAGCCCAGCGGCCGTTGCCGTCCATGATGATGGCGACGTGAAATTTCCCCGTAGCGCTCATGAGCGTCTCGTGGCCTTGATCACCGCTTCGATGTGATCGAGATAACGGTACAGCGCGTGGCGGCCTGCCGGCGTGAGCCGATACTCGGATTTCGGCCGCCGACCCGCGAACG
>JAKADE010000430.1 GCA_021820785.1 Pseudomonadota bacterium | reverse complement strand
CCGGCAGCTGGCCCGCGAGGTCCAGGCGCGCCAGGCCGGCGATGCGCGGGCGCTGCCGCTGGAGGATCTGGATCCGCAGGCCCGCGGCCACCTCGTCGACACCGTCAGCGGACTGTCGGATGCGCTAGGGCAGCGAACCTTCGATCTGCTTCTGCAACGCCAGCAGTTACTCGACCTGCAGACGCTGTACCGGGCGCTGCTGCACTGCGGCGATGTGCTGATCCATGGCCGGCGTGAGCACGAGATGCTGGCGAACCTCTGTGCCAAGCTTGCGGGCGACACCCCGTTCCATACCGCCTGGATCGGACGGCCCGGGCCGTGCGGCACCTTCGAGATACTGGCCCTCGCCGGCGCGGGCGCCGAGCAGGTGCGCCGCGATCCGCCGCGGCTCACGGACGGGGAGACGGCCTCCGTCGTGGTCAAGGCCTGGAACACCGGGGTGCTGCGCGTGTGCAACGATACGCTGGCCGACCCGACCCTCAAGCCCTGGCACGCCGGATTCAGCACACACCGCTGGCTCAGCATCCTTGCTCTGCCCATCGTGCGAGGCGGCCGGGTATGGGCCATTCTCGTGCTCGCATCCCCGCGGCGAGACGGCTTCGATGCCGGCACGATCGAGGTGTGCACACGCATCAGCGCACTGCTCGGTCACGGCCTCGATGAGCTCGACCTGAAGGAGCGCATCCGCTCGCTGCAGCTGCAGGATGCGCGCATGGCGCGCACCGACCCGCTCACCGGGCTGCCGAACCGGCTCGCGCTGGAGGAGTATCTGCCGCCGGCGATCGCCCGCGCTCGCCGGCGCGGCACGTCGCTCGCCCTCGGGGTGATCGATCTGGATGACTTCAAACCGGTCAACGATCGACTCGGTCACGACGCCGGCGATGAGCTGCTGCGCGAGCTCTCGCGGCGGCTGCGCGAGTGGCTGCGCGAGTCGGATTTCATCGCGCGTCTCGGCGGCGATGAGTTCGTCGTCGTGCTGGAGGATCTCGAGGGCGCCCAGGAGCTGCCTCAGTTGAGCGCCGCGCTGCGCCACCTGCACCGCGCCGTCGAGACGCCGTTCGACGTGAGCGGCGCGACGCCCGCCTCGGTCGACATGACGATGGGTCTGGCGCTCTTTCCGCTCGATGGCGAGGAAGCCGATGCGCTGCTGCGCCAGGCCGATGCGGCGATGTATCAGGCCAAGCAGTCCAAGCGCACCCGGACCCAGTGGTGGCGGATCGGCGCCTCGATGCCGGGTGAGCAGCTTGCCGAAGCCGCATTCGACCCGTTCGGGCCGGAGATGCAGGAGTTGATGCAGAGCGTCGCGCCGCACATCGAGGCCGTGGCCGAGCAGTTCGCCGCCGCGTTCTACCGCGAGCTCGGCACCCGCGCCGAGACCGCCTCGATCCTGGCGTGCCTGTCCGAGCCCGAACTGCAGGGTTTGGTGCGCAAGCAGGCCGCGCACCTGCGCTTCCTGCTCGATGCGCGCACCTCGGCCGATCAGGCCAAGGCTGCGGCGCACCGGCTCGGCACCGTGCACGGGCTGATCGGCCTGTCCGGTGCCTCGATGGCCCTGGTGATGGGACTGTACCGGGATCTGCTGCACGCGCATTTCGATGCGGCGCTGCTCACCACGCGCACGCGCTACCGCGCGCTGCGCACCGCCGAGGCGCGCCTGCAGCTGGAACTGCAGGGCGAGCTCGAGTCGATGCAGTCGGTGCTCGATCAGTACCAGGCGCTGCTCGCCCGGCCGCAGGACGGCCGGGGACTGGCCGCCGACTGGGTGCAGGCGGAGCTCGAGGCGCTCGCGGCCCTGCCCGGGATGCGCGCCGCGGTGGTGTGCCGGCCCGATGCGCACAACCGCCTCGTCATCGAGCGCGCCGCCGGCCCTGAGTGCGCCGCGTTCGTCGAAGCGCACCGCGCCCGCAACCTCTACCCGGTGCTCGATCCGCGCGACGTGCGGGGCCGCGGACTGGTGGCGAACACGTGGATGACCGACAGTCAGCAGGAGACCGCGGCGTTCGGCGGCGAGACGCGCGCCGCGCCGTGGCAGACACTGATGGACGAGTTCAGCATCCGCAGCGCCGTCACCCTTCCGGTGCATCGGCACGGCGCGATCCACGCGGTGTTGATGCTCTTCGGGGCGTACCCGCACCAGTTCACCTCCGCCTGGATGCGCACCTGGCGGCTGTCGCTGCAGAACCGCTGGGACCAGATGACGCGGGCCTCGCAAAGCCGCGGACACGCCATCGATACCGGCGAGGTCGCGCAGATCCGCGCGCTGCTCTACAGCGGCGGGGTGGAGATGTTCGTCCAGCCGGTGATCGAGCTCGAGACCGGAACGGTCGTGAAGGCCGAGGCGCTGGCACGGCTGCGCACCCCGCAGGGGACATTGCTCGCGCCCGCACAATTCCTGCCGGCGCTCGGGGAGACGGACCTGGACTCGCTGTTCCGTCAAGGACTACAGCAAGGCCTTGCACACTCGGCCGGCTGGCGCGACCACCGCGGACCGATCGGGCTCGCGATCAACCTCGCCCCGAGCTCGCTCGTGCACCCCGACTGTGCACAGTGGGTCGAGGAGGCGTTGCGCGCCGCGCACGTCGCGCCGCAGCACCTCGTTCTCGAGCTGCTCGAGAGCCAGGCGCTCGAGGCGAGCACGGTCGACGAGGCGATCACGCGGCTCGCCGCGACCGGCGTGAAGATCGCCATGGACGACCTCGGCTCGGGCTTCAGCAACCTCAAACGGCTCGCCGACCTGCCGTTCGACGTCATCAAGATCGACCAGAACCTGGTGAAGGACCTGGCCCGTGATCCGATCAAGGCGCTCAGCCTGATCCGCACCGTCGTGCAGATCGGCCAGGATCTCGAGCGCGAGGTCGTGGCCGAGGGTCTGGAAGACCCCGCCATCATCGAGGCGGCGATGGTGCTCGGCTGTCGGTACGGCCAGGGTTACGGACTGTGCCGGCCGATGCCGGCCGCAGCGTTGACACAGTGGCTCGCGGCGCGCCCCGCGCGGCGGGGTCTCGGCGGCGGCGTGCACAGCTGGCTCGGCGCGCTCGCCTACCAATGGATGCGGCTGCACGATCCGATGTCCGTGCGCGAACCGGGCCGGCTCGAGCACTGTCCCGTCACCGAGTTCTTACGCACCCAGGCCGGGGGCGATCCCGAGGCGCTCGCCCTGCATGCCGAAGTGCACGAGCATCCGCTCGAGGCGCATCGCCTGCAGGCGATGCGCCGGATGATGCAGTGGCTGACGCGCAAGGTCCGCGAATCACGCCCGGACGGTCCGGGCAGCGGCTGAAGCACGGCGGCGGCTGATGCGCACCGGCGGATTCAGGATTGGCGCGCCCGACTGGATTCGAACCAGTGACCCCTGCCTTCGGAGGGCAGTACTCTATCCAGCTGAGCTACGGGCGCGCCGCATGGTGGCGCGACTGACCCTGAGGAAGGGCCAGACGGGTGGTCGATCCGGAGAGTCTCCGGCGCGGCCGCCTGCGCCAGCGCCCGCGGATCATACGCGCCTCACCGCCCGGATGCCACGTGCGGGGGGCGGAGGCCCACCCGGTGGCCAGGGCTTCAGCCACGCGGCCCGCAAGCGGTTATACTGCGCCTTCCGCGTTCACGGATTCCCCAGAGAGGTCTCGTGAGCAAGCAGGACTCGCACTTCATCAACGTGTTCAGCATGG